>NZ_JAKUHI010000021.1:0-11141 GCF_023630615.1 Synechococcus sp. MU1648 | reverse complement strand
CCAAGGGGGTGATCTCCACCATCAGGGGTGCAGTCTCATCCGGGACGGAAGACGTCACGACAACTGGAGTTTCCGTGGCAGGGGTCACGGCGGGCTGACTGACGCCATTACGTGCGCCTGAACGGCCACCACGCCCGCCGCGACGACGACGCCGTCCTGCAGTTGCCGCCAGTTGCTGCCGAGCAGCCTCCAGCACCTCCTGCTCATCCTCGCCAGGGCTAACAACCCTCACAACAACATTGTCGGATTCAGGAGGCTCTTCCAGCAACAGGGCAGGATTCAAACCAAGCCAGCCAAACAACTGCTGCTGTTCGTCGGTCATGGGGACGGCAACCAATTCAGGGTCCTGACGACGGGCTATCGCAGGCTCATGCGCCTCTTGCGTCGACACCTCAGGAGCGGTCGTATCGGAGGTATCGACCGGAAGGACAGCATCCTGAGTGCCGCGCCCTCGGCCACCACGCCGCCTCCGGCCATTCCCGCCGTTCTCTCCGGGAGAAACCACTTCAGCGCGGGCAGAAGCAGCGGAACGAACCAATCCCGTGGCGGTCGCCAGGGGCTGGAGAAGATCTTTGCCTGGGAGCACAGCCACGTGGCCCAGGCCCCCACAGCTGGGGCAGGCCCGTCCGAAGAGTTCGTAAATGTTCTGCCCTTGACGCTTGCGTGTGAGCTCCACCAGGCCAAGTTCACTGAGCTGTGCTATCTGCGGTCGAGCTGAATCGTCACGAACGGCTGTCGTGAAATGCTCCAGCAACTGGAGCTGATCACGACGGGAATCCATATCGATGAAATCGATGATGATCACCCCGCCGATGTTGCGAAGCTTGAGCTGACGAGCGATCTCAATCGCAGCCTCGCAGTTGGTCCACAGAACGGTTTCTCGAGCATTGGCCGAGCGCGTGAACGATCCGGAGTTCACGTCAATCACCGTGAGCGCTTCGGTGGGCTCGATGATCACGTATCCACCGGAAGGCAGGTCAACCCGAGGCTTGAGCGCATCGCGGATGGCGGCATTGACCTTGTAATGCTCCAGCAACTCGCTGGGTTCACCGTGGGCTTCTACAAGAACATTGTTGGCATCAGCACCAAGGAAGCTGCTGACACGGCCCACGGCAGCGGCATCGTCCACCACAACCCGGGCCAAATCCGGCCCCATGTGATCCCGCAGAATCCGGTGGATGAAATCTTCATCGCGATTGAGAAGAACAGGGGGGGCTGCTGTCTCAGCTGCTTGCTGAATTGCCTCCCACTGGCGCAACAACGACTCCAGATCTTCAATCAGGAGATCTTCACTGATGCCGTCGGCTTCCGTTCGAATCAGCAGGCCAGCCCCGGGCGGCTTGATCAGAACACCGAGGGCACGGAGTCTGTTCCTCTCTGCATCGGAACTGATGCGTCGGGAAATGTTCACCCCCTGACCATGGGGCTGGAGCACCAGATAGCGCCCAGGCAGGGCAAGGTTTCCAGTCAGCCGTGGGCCCTTGGTACCGGTCGGTTCTTTCATCACCTGAACCAGAACCTTTTGACGAGGCTCGAGAAGTTCAGTGATCCCAGCAGAACCTTTCTTCAGACGCAGCGGCCCGAGATCGGTGACGTGGATGAAACCATTTTTCTCACTTTCACCGATATTGACGAAAGCGGCATCAATGCCGGGCAAAACATTTTCAACCGTTCCGAGATAGACATCTCCGATCTGATAACGACCCTGCGCGACGATCAATTCGTCAACACGTTCATCGGTTAGCACTGCTGCGATGCGCAGCTGCTCCGCGATGACAATTTGCTGGGGCATAGGAGGACTGGTTGAGCCCAATTCAGGGCCATATCCGTTGTGGAACCTGCCGGTCCGCACTCACGGGTTGATGGAAAGATCTGAGCTGGTCAATGTGACCAAAAGGATGCGGAGCTTGCACTCCTATGAATCAAGCTTGGGGGTTCCGAAATAGACCGCCACGCAAGCCGTGATATGGACCTCGATATCCGTGTGGGATCAGACAAGACCGGAACAAGAGTGGTCCCGACGGACAAAACACTTGCTCTGTATTCAAACTAGCACTGAGCACTAAGGATCAGAGCTTCACGGGTCAAGTGTTGCACTTGCAAGGGCTGCCCGACTATCTCGGCAAGCCAGTGCTGAATCTGAGCAGGGCGCAAGCTTCGGCCCATGTCATCCACCGCTGCTTCCAACCGCAGGCGAGCGGCCCCACTGGAGTTCTGATTCGTCACTTGAAGCGCTTTCAAAGCTGGGCGGCAATCTCGCTCTCTGGGGCGCCCCTTCTTATCAGTGTCGTGCCATACCAAGGTCTTGGCCTGCAGCAGTTGATCGACAGCCGCACTCCAGTCCACAGGGATCTGCGTCTGCTCGTCCTGAACGAGATCAAAACACCAAACAGCGCCCGTCAGTTCTTGAGAGAGGCTTTTCCCACGAACGGGAACCTCTGCTGCCGCTAACAGCTGAATCCCATCCGGCAACAAGGGCTGGAGCGTGCTGCAGAAGTGATTTGGGTCCTGTACCTCGGTGAATTCCAGATCCATCCACTCGCTCTGGGCCTCGGCGCCGAGGGGAAGGGCCAGAGCGATTTGAACGCGAGGCAGGGGATGAAACCCTCCGGTGAAGCTGATCGGGAGAGCACTGCGGCGCAGGGCTCTCTCCAGCATTCGCATCAGATCGAGATGACTGAGCAGCGCCATCGATCCCGTTTTGGCGAATCGCACCCGGATGCGACACACCCGTTCGCTTGGAGGCGCCTGCGTGGGCACTTGGATCGGCACCTCGGGAGCAGGGACAACCACGTTGTGCCCCAAATCCGGGCCACACACACCACAGCTGCTGCATCCGTCAAAGGAGCAGTCCGGCACAACCGCCGCGGCAAGAGCCCGTTGCAGATCATCTGTCAGCCAGGCCTTATCGATGCCTGTATCGATGTGGTCCCAGGGGAGCGGCTGGGCACAGAAGGCTTCTAGGTCCTCCCGATCCAGCGCGGCCACGGCACTCCAGCCCCCGACCTCCATCTCCCGATAACGCCCTTCCAAACCAGCGTCCGCAATAGCTCCGGTCCAGGCGGCATAGGCACGATCCAGCGACTCAAACCACGCATCCATTCCGGCACCGGCCCTCCAGGCCGCCTCGATCACCGGTGCCAGGCGCCGATCACTGCGACCAACAAAATCCTCCATGGCGGACAGCCGCACATCGGTGAAGTTCACCTTCACGCCGCGCAAACGCCTGAAGACCTCCCTTAGCAGGGTCTGCCGCCGCTCAAACTCAGCAGTTGAGACGCTGTGCCACTGAAATGGCGTGTGGGGCTTGGGCGTGAAATTGCTGATCGTGATATTGAGGTTCAGCCGACCCAGGTCACGACAGCGCTGCTGCAGCATCACGCAGGTCTCTGCAATGCCGAGGACATCGGGATCCGTCTCCCCAGGAAGGCCGATCATGAAATACAGCTTCACCTTGCGGTAGCCGTTCTGCATGGCGGTGCGGATGCCATGCAGCAGGTCGTCATCGGTCAGGCCCTTATTGACGATGTCGCGGAGTCGCTGCGTACCGGCCTCTGGAGCGAAGGTCAGGCCCGCTTTTCGCGTACCGCCCAAAATGTGCGCGATGTCTTCATCAAAGCGATCCACCCGCTGACTGGGCAGCTGAAGCGTGACGTTCTGATCCGCGAGGCGGTTCCGCAACTCAACCCCTACCGCCGGCAGCGCTAGGTAGTCGCTGCAACTAAGTGACAACAAGGAAAAATCGCTGTAGCCGGTTTGTTTCATCCCGGTTTCAACAGCTTCGATCACCGCCTCTGGTTCAACATCCCGGGCTGGACGCGTCAGCATCCCTGGCTGACAAAAGCGACATCCCCTGGTGCAACCACGTCGAATCTCCACCGTGAGACGGTCATGCACCGTTTCCACATGGGGGACAAGGCCCATGGCGTAGTGGGGCATCGGCGTCGCCACACGCCGGAGAACCCTCTCAGGAACATCAGGATGGAGCGGCTGGAGGGTGACTCCGTCCGCGCCCAGCTCGTAGAGAGAGGGCACATAAACGCCGGGAACCTGGGCCAGATCGCGGAGCAGTTGCGATCGGGTCAATCCATCGGCTTTGGCCTGAGCCACCACTAGACCGATCTCGGGCAGCAGTTCCTCCCCGTCCCCCAGTGCAACGAAATCGAAGAAAGAGGCGTAGGGCTCTGGATTGCTGGTGGCTGTCGGACCGCCCGCGAAGATCAGCGGAGGAGCTGCAGGATCACTCAGCGGCAAGTCGCCACGATCGGCGGCTCGAATCGGCACCTGGGCAAGGTCCAGCATCTCGAGGATGTTGGTGGCGCCGAGTTCGTAACTCAGGCTGAAGCCCAGAATGTCGAAGGTGGGCAAGGGCCGACGGCTTTCCACCGCAAACAGCGCCTGACTCCGCTCCCGCAAGCGGCCGGCCAGATCGGCGGCCGGGAGATAAGCGCGATCGCACAATTGCCCAGGCACGGCATTGAGGATCGAATAGAGGATGATGTGGCCGAGATTGCTGGAGCCGACCTCGTATATCTCGGGGTAAGTGAGCGCCCAGCGCACCGATGCGGCTTGCCAATCCCTTGGTTCGACCCCTAACTCATGCCCCATGTACCGGGCGGGTTTATTGATGCCGCTGTCCACCAGGGCATGGAAATCAACCGGGTGATCCGGGGTTGAGACGACCACGACGGATGTCCTTACTCCTGAAGTCATCGTATGGAGCTGCCGACACGGCAAGATGCCCCGCAGACATAGCTTCCGGTTCCGTGGTTCAGGTCAACGGCAATTACCTCAAGCTCAAGGCGGGCTACCTGTTCCCTGAGATCGGTCGGCGCGTGAAGGCGTTCAGCACCGACCACCCCGATGCAGCGCTGATTCGCCTGGGCATCGGTGATGTTACGGAGCCCTTGCCACTCGCCTGCCGTGAGGCGATGAAGACAGCTATCGATGCAATGGGCACAGCCGAAGGCTTTCACGGCTACGGCCCCGAACAGGGCTACGGCTGGCTGCGGGAGGCCATCGCCAAGAACGACTTCCAATCCCGAGGCTGCGACATCAGTGCAGAGGAGATTTTTGTCTCCGACGGCTCCAAATGCGACAGCAGCAACATCCTCGACATCCTTGGCGAGGGCAACAAGGTGGCTGTCACCGACCCCGTTTACCCGGTGTATGTCGACAGCAATGTGATGGCCGGCCGCACCGGTGAAGCCGGTGCGATCGGTCGCTATGCGGGCCTGAGCTACCTCCCGATCAGTGCGGACAACGGCTTTGCAGCGCAGATTCCCAGTGAACCTGTCGATCTGATTTATCTCTGCTTCCCCAACAACCCCACTGGTGCAGTCGCCACCCGGGAGCAACTCCAAGCCTGGGTGGACTACGCCCGTTCCAATGGCGCCCTAATCCTGTTCGATGCGGCCTATGAGGCCTTCATCCAGGACCCAGCCCTCCCCCACTCCATTTTTGAGATCGACGGCGCCCGGGACTGCGCCATCGAATTCCGCTCCTTCTCCAAAAACGCTGGCTTCACTGGCACACGCTGTGCTTTCACCGTGGTGCCGAAAGGGCTGAAAGGCAAGGCAGCCAGCGGTGAGGACGTTGAACTCTGGGGGCTATGGAACCGGCGCCAGAGCACCAAATTCAACGGTGTGAGCTACATCATTCAGCGCGGAGCTGAAGCTGTTTACTCCGAAGCCGGTCAGGCCGAGGTGAAGGCCCTCGTGAGCTTCTACATGGAGAACGCCGCGATCATTCGCCGCGAACTCAGTGAGGCAGGCCTCACTGTTTATGGCGGCGAACACGCTCCCTATGTCTGGATCAAGACCCCTGAAGGCATGGACTCCTGGGGATTCTTCGACCATCTCCTCAACAAAGCCAATGTGGTCGGCACGCCCGGGAGCGGTTTCGGCGCCGCCGGAGAGGGTTATTTCCGCCTATCCGCTTTCAACAGTCGCGCCAATGTGGACGAGGCCATGGCTCGCATCAAGGCTCTATGAGCCGCCCCTCATTCGCATTCCCCTTAGATTTCAAAAATCTCGGATCAATGGTCATGGCCGTGGATGCTCCCAGCCAAAACCCAGGAGGTGCGGCTGTTCTGGACAAAGCTCCGGAACGGGTTCGCAAGCGCTCACCTCGCTACAAGGTGCTTCTGCACAACGACCCGGTGAACTCCATGGAATATGTGGTGTCCACCCTTCAACAGGTTGTGCCCCAACTCAGCGAGCAGGACTGCATGGCCGTGATGCTGGAAGCCCACAACACAGGTGTTGGCTTGGTGATCGTGTGTGACATCGAGCCAGCTGAGTTCTATTGCGAAACACTGAAGGGCAAAGGGCTGACAAGCTCCATCGAGCCCGAGAGTTAGTGAGATGAAGCAACTGCTGGACAGGTTTCTCCTGCTTCAGCCGGTCTGGCTGCCCACACTTCTGTTCATTCCGCTGCTCTACGCGTTGGGGTGGATTACAGCTGTCCCTCTCACGCTGCTTGGGCTGCCAGCACATCAGGTCTCGCTCACAGGGACCGTTCTGAGTTTTGTGCTGTTTCTGCTGGTGATGCCACGATGGGCCGCCCTGCGATGGTCTGAAAATCACCCTTGGAGACGGCTAGGGCTAGTGGGTCGTAATCCGAGGAATCGCATTCCTCACGTGACTTCACTGAGCATCGGCCTTTTGATGTCCCTTGCGCTCGTCACCGTGATTGTGAGCTTGCTTGTTTTCACAGGAGGTGGGACATGGCAAGGGAGCCTGGATATCAATGCGCTGTTCAATTGCCTATTACTTGCCCTCGGCGTCGGACTGGCAGAAGAACTGATCTTTCGTGCCTGGCTTTGGGAAGAGCTCACGCTGATCATTGGCGCTACGGGCGGCATGCTCGGGCAAGCAGCGCTATTCAGCCTGGTGCACACACGTTTCAACCTCGGCATTTTGCCGATGCTGGGTTTATTAACAGGGCTATTTCTATTAGGGCTGGTCTTGGCTCTACTCCGGTACCGCAATCGGGGCTCTTTATGGGGAAGCATCGGAATGCATGGGGGGCTTGTCGGGATCTGGTTCCTTGTTCATCAGAACCTAATGACAATCAATCCAAGTGCACCGATTTGGCTGGTGGGTCCAGGGGGATCTAATGCCAATCCTTTGGGGGGGGTTGTTGGGATCCTTAGCTTGACTGCAATAGTCGCCTACCTACGCCAACACACTCAGTCAACTCGCTTGCGGCAGTCAACACACTCAGTCCACGACTAAAACAATGCTCAAGCAACGATTGCAGTCAATAAAGCAAAGGCTGACGAATCGACGCCCTCACAACGTCATTATTATTTTTGCCGACCAGTTGCGAGGAACGACGGATATCAATCAATGCCATACACCCACTCTTGATTACCTAAAAAGCCAAGGAATCAACTTTCCAAACGCAATATCCGGATGTTCACAATGCTCTCCTTACCGAGGTTCATTACTAACCGGCCTCTATCCACTCCAGCACGGGGTATTGGTCAATGATGCAACTCTGACACCCACACATAATTCCATCGCTACCGCATTCAAGCGAAATGGTTATCACACGGCATACATTGGAAAGTGGCATGTCCATGGATCGCCCACCGGAGGATTTGACCGAAGGAACTCACCAATCCCCAGACAATATCGTGCAGGCTTTGACCATTGGCAAGGGAATGAATGCAACCACAACTACAACCAATCCCCATTCTTCTTGAATGACGATACCAAACAAAAATTCTGGAAGGGCTATGACGCCATAGCCCAAAGCCGTTGCGCCGCAAAACTGATCAAAAAATTCGCACAGAATGCGCAACCCTTTTTCCTCACCGTCTCATGGGGACCACCCCATGATCCGTATCATTCAGCCCCCCAGGAATATCAAGACTTATACGACAAATCAAACATCAATATCCCTAAAAATGTTCCGAGCGAGCATCACAAAAAAGCGAGAAATCAATTACATGGGTACTACTCCCATATCTCAGCCCTCGACGACTGCTTAAAAATCATCCTGCGTAGCCTCAAAAAAAGCAATCTTGAAGACAAGACCATTGTGGTCTTTACATCAGATCATGGCGACATGATTTTCAGCCATGGCTTAACCAGAAAGCTGTTCCCATTTGAAGAATCTGTGCGCGTCCCGCTCATCATCAGAGACCCAACCAACAAACATCGTGCCGGGCAGCAATGCAATGCACCTATTGACGCACCTGACCTGATGCCAACACTGCTTGGATTAGCGAACCTCAAACAGGAGGATCATTTACAAGGCCAAGACTGGAGCATGATCATCCGAGGGCAAAAACCTGGTAACAGCTCAGACGCGGGACTCCTTAGTGCACCAGTACAAGCAGGGCCACTTCAACTGTACGGAGTACAGGCCTATCGTGGCGTGCGAACAAGCCGCCACACCTATGTTCGCAACGCAAGCGGTGCATGGCTTTTATTCGACAATTTCGATGATCCATTTCAGATGAACAACTTGATCAAAAACAAAACAGCGAAGGGAATAAAAGACGATCTAGAACAATTGCTTAGAACCAAGCTAAATAAGCTTAACGACAACTTCGAAAGCAGCGACGAGATCATCGCAAAGCATCGCCTCCAACAACATGTTGCGAGAACCGGCCTGGGCGCTCAAATACCGTGGTCATACCCCTGGAAAACAGGAGACGAAGACTAATTACGCAGAAGGATCAACAAACTTATAACCCAAAAACTCTATATCTTCCGCAAAAATATCGGCAACCATTTCAATCGCTTCTCGATCCGAGTAATAATGCTGGAACGATTGCCTTTTGGATCGATTAGCGTGGCCTGCCAACAGACCTGCCTTCAATCCTAGAGCAGCAAAAACTTGCGCGCAATCTTCGCCAAAGGACTCCAAACGCCCAATTCGATCCACAAGAACTGATCCATCTTGATCAAGAAAAAACCGAACCTGAGGAGTCCACTGCACATGCTCTTTCAGGCGAATCAACTCAAGATAAGACTTAAATTCCGTATCTGATTTCATACCCAAATACTCCATTAAATCCGGCCTTCTCTGCATAAAGGCAAACTGAGAAACAATGCGATCCCAAGGATTCCTCACAAAAGTAAATTTATAGTACGAATCAAAGGCATCACTTCCGACTTCCTGACGAACCTGCCAGGCCAAAAGATGCTGAAGGCCACCGGTCTGATACTTATTTTCAAACCGGGTCACAAACCCCATCCAAAGATCTTGCTCAGTACGACCTTGATCTTTCGGCCAGATCACATCCTCGACAGAGGTTCCACCACACTTAGGAATGTGGATAAAAATACATTTTTTATCGTGAGAAATCACAACGATTTGGGGCTGAAATCAACGAACAGCCGTTGCCAAAGCAGCACGGCCAGAAACAGGAGCACGCAACGCTTCCTGAAGTGGAGCCACTCCGTAATCCCTTTCGAGGAGCGACATCACCGTGCGACCGAAATCGGCAGGATTGCGATCAAAGGCCTCGAGACACACCCGGCCGAAGGTGCTTCCCATCGGCTCCGGGTTCCAGAGAAGCTTGCGCGCGGTCCACGGCATCATGCTCATCGGGTTGTAACCCGGCTTGATTAAGCCCTGATCGAAACCGTACTGCTCGAGATGGGTATGCGGTTGCAAACCGATGAAGAAGATCGCAGGCTCAACCCGATCAACACCGAAAATTGTTTCAAGCTCCCGGTGATAAGCCACGGTCTGTCGAATGGTCTCCGGCCGCTCATCGATCACGTTGAAGGAGTAGTTGACCGAGACGTGATCGCGAAAGCCAGCTTCCGCAAGCATGCGGCAACTTTCCAACACCGTCCGCAAGTTGTATCCCATGCGCATCTTTCGCACGAGCTCTTGGGAGCCTGAAGTTATTCCGATCTCGAAATAGCTCATGCCCGTCTCCACCATGAGCTGAGCAAGCTCTGGATCGAGATTGTCGGCTCTGATGTAGGCCGCCCAGCGAATTCCGGTAAGACCTTCAGCTTTAATCGCGCGTAAAAGCTCCTTGGCGTCTTCGATATAGCGCCGAGCGGGAATGAACTGAGCATCGGTGAACCAGAAACCACGCACCCCGCGGTCGTAGAGCTGGCGCATCTCTTTCACGACCTCGGCAACAGGATTGAGGCGCACCTGCTTGCCTTCCACCACTGTGTAGACGCAGTAGCAGCAGTTATGAGGGCAGCCACGCTTGGTCTGAACACCGACGTAGAAGTCACCGCCTTCGAGATACCAGTCGAGCTGGGGCCAAACCGAGGCGATGTAGTCGTAATTGCAGGCTGTCTTGGGACGACTCTCCGGTTGCTCATGGATCAAGCCTGACCGGGGCGGTTCACCAACAACGAAGCAGCGCTCTTGCTCGAGAGACTTACCCTGTATCAACTTTTCTAGAAGCGGCTCCCCCTCGCCGACGGACACAATCGTGCCCTTGGGAAGCGACTTGCCGAGCTGTTCATAGAACACACTGACGGCTCCACCTCCAAGAACGGCCCGCGCGCTTGGCTGGTGACGGCGTGCGCGCTTCAAGCCCTGACGCACCAAACGCTGGTTTCTGCTCAGCTCGCCGTAATGACTCCGCATCAACTGAAGCCCGCCCAAGGCGCCATGGAGTCGCTTCAGTGGGTTGCGGGCATAAAAGACTTCAAACGAATTCTGGAGAGGGTTGCCCCCTCGCCCGTCGACCGGTGCATAGATCTGGATGTCTCTCCAGGAGAACACCAGAAGCGTGGGCTGAAATTGGTCAACGGTCGCGTCCAGCACGCGATGCACGTCAAGCACTGGTAATGCCGCAAGATCCAGGATGCGCTGAGGCATCTCCGGGAAGCACTTGTGCAGATGGTCGGCGAGATAGATCGGCCCGATCGGAAAGATCGGATTGCAGGGCAGCCGCACCAGTAACACCCGTTCTTGCTGTGGTGCCAAGTCAGCTGCCATAGAGCTTCCGGGACGCTAACAAGCGCGACACCCAAAGGCGCTGACGCCCTCTTCACAAGAGCTTCATAAAGCTTGCGATACACAGCGCAAACTTCCGTTACACTCGAAGTCAGGCAGGGCTCTCCTGCCCTTCCTTAAACCGTTCCTTCGGGAACATTTCTTTCCGTTCTCATGACCACCACCCTCCAGCAGCGCTCCGGCGCTTC
>NZ_JAKUHI010000020.1:0-11238 GCF_023630615.1 Synechococcus sp. MU1648 | reverse complement strand
TCAGCACAATTCCCTCCCGCAGCAGGCGGGGGTGTTCTAGAGACAGCGAACCATTCCAGATCCGCCAAGCATTGAAGGCATGGCAATTCAACGAAAAGAGCTGTGATTTGTGCTGAATGAATGCATCAATTAGGTGAAACGGGTTGAGCCAGTCTGTTCGCAATCGATTCGTCTCTTTCGCGCATCAGAGACACGAGAATCAACCAAGGTCATCACTCCAGATCGCACTGGTCCGATTCGAACGCGTTTTCAACGCCAGATGACTCGTCTTCGAAACAGCGTGATTGAATCGAACTCATCAACTTGAATTTATAAATGTCAAAGCAGTGGGATGTTGTCGTCATTGCACAACCACAGCGAGGTGACGGCGAACCACTCCTCCCCTAAAATAAAACAATCAACTTTTGCTCCATTCAATGATGAATAAACAAACCATTGAATAGAGATTCCCTGCAGCGGGGACTTGCACACACAATGCCTTTAAATAAAGTTGCTGCGAAGTTACAATCACCCGAAGGCATTGACCATATGAGATACAGCAATATCGCTGCACTAATAAGCATCAGCGCAGCGATCCAATTAAAGGATTGCCGACTGCACTATGGGTACAAAATAAAACCGACAACGAGTAAAAATCCATGTCAAAGGCAATAAGCCATCAAATAAGTCGAAGACTAGCGAATAGGCCTTTGCTCAGAATCATTAACAGGCAAATTGAGGTTCCAGCCACTAAACTAAAATTAACTAATTGGAAAATTACCGGGCTTTGCAGCGATTCCAACTGCGCCGTCGGCTTTTGATCTTGACGAGATCCCTCCCAATAGGCGAAGACCAAACCCTTCTTGGCCACAAGCTTGTCACGAGTATTTAGCGAGCCGTAGCCAAACTCACTAATCATTTGCGATTGCTGCTTAATTTTTTTACTCTCGGCCACAAAAACAGACTGTATCCAATTACTATGCGCGCGAATACCAATCGCGATCCAAAAGATTACTGGAATGCATACAAGGAGGTTTAGATAGTCCATTGAAGTAAAAGCATATTCTGACCATTGATTTCTTGAGCGGTTATTATTTTGATCGCAGTCGCGCTGATATATCTTCCATTCCTGTGATGATTTTTGGCGAAGACGGCCAAGAATGGATGCAATATGCACATAAATTTGCTACTCAGAAAGGGCAGCTTGGTTAACCCTATACGAATCATTCGGGGAAATGCCCCTAAAGCACCACATAAAAAAACTAAACTCGACTGGATTTGATTGATTATTACTTACTGCTTGCTCACGGGCCATTTAATTACCGGGTAGCAATTTCATTGCCAACCACGGCATTTGGCCTGGTATTGAAGTTTCTATAGCAATTTCAGGCTTCTTTTACTTGAAATGAAAGCCTATTTCTTTGTTGCAGCTGACTGATCGGCCGAAGCAGATTGTTCTTTCACAGTTGCGGACGGCTTCTTTTGGCCCTCTGAAGTCTCACTCTTTGTTGCAGATGATTTTTTATCAGATACAGATTTTTCTTGTTTGACCGCTTTTTCCTGTTTGACTGGTGGCTTCTTTTTGGGTTTCAGCTTGCTTGTATCCAGAGCGCTTTCACCAAATGATTTATAACCCAGCAAGACCAGTCCGCCGACCACAGGGATCGAAGCAATACCACCCATGGCAATTTCAAATCCACTTAGAGCCACGTTTCATTTAAGCAAATACAATTGCAATACTGCACGATAAAAGCGTTTTAGGATTTCAAAACGCACTATGGGCAAGTATCAAATGGTCAAAGTTTAGACTCTTTTTTGCATGGCAAATGTTTTGATCCTTCATTTTGCTGTCACTTATTGTCTTGCCTCTTATTCTTTGGATGTAATTCTTACATTAAAGAATTTCCAGGTTAATTGGCCTCCCTTTCTTCCAGGGCTCGTTTACGATTCAATCTATCAAGCCAAAACTCCCGGGTTGACGCTATATCAGGTCGCTTACCTCAGCGTCGATCAGATCTATCGGCAGAATTAGCATCTGAAATAATCGGGAAGTGCTACCGCCAGATTTTTTTTCATGCGATGTCTTTTGATCGCGATCCTTTTCTGGAATCGCAATTTAAGTCTGGCAGCATCACAGTAAGGGATTTCGTAAGGGGCTTGCTCCTCTCAGAGCGTTTTTACAATGGATATGTTGCATGCAACAATAATGAGCGAATTGTCGAGCAGGTTGTAGGGCGAGTTTTGGGCCGTCCTGTTTATGGCTCAGACGAAAAGAGGTCTTGGTCTATTGTTATTGCTGAGCAGGGATTTTCAGGATTTGTTGATGCTGTTCTTGCCTCTCCTGAGTATTTTGAGAGATTTGGCAATGATGAGATACCTGAACAAGTTAATCGAACCTTGCCAGGCCGTCCTCAGGGTGAGATGCCCATCTATCAGCGCCTGCCCCGCTATGGAGAGAGTTGGCGCGAGCGCTTGATTCGTGATGGGTTGATGTTGTCTATAGATGCTTTCAATAAAATTAGTCGTCCAATGACGGTATCCCGTCTGATTTACGAAAAGCCAAAGGGTCGTCTTCTCAAGCTTTGGCTTCTTTTCTTAATTGTTGGTGGCGCTGGAAGCCTTTACTTGGTGCTTTTAATCTTCAGCCAGATGTTTACGATTCGCTGAAATTTTCATGGAAGCTTGATACAGATGTACATAGAAAGAAATCTGGTTGATGCAGCTTTTTCATCACATCCTGGGCAGCTTCGTACGGGATCCGAACCATCTTTAGGCGGAGGACTTCGCGACAAAGCAGTTTGGGTTGAGGAAGTTGACTGCATTGGCTGCCGTTATTGCGCACATGTAGCGTCCAATACTTTTGTGATGGTTCCAGAAACAGGTCGCTGTCGTGCGATTCGCCAAGACGGTGATTCAATTGATCGAATCCAGGAAGCGATTGACACCTGTCCTGTCGATTGCATTCATTGGGTCGATTTTGAAGACCTCAACTGAAGAGCTGATGTTTATTTCAACGCTCAATGCTTCCGGTTACGACTGCCCGTAGCTGGTCGGTGAAGGTTGGCTAGTAAACCCAAATACTTAAAACAGGCTGGCGGAGTTGCTCAGCACCAGTGAGAAACGCTGATCTGACTCCTCCCCTTCAAAAGAGGAGCCAGGCTGTGCATGCGGTGTCTGCGTGGGAAAGATCGCTGACACTCAGCGCCCAATGACCATGCAGGGGCCAATGGATGGAGGTGTGGACCCTCCAACAACACCATCACCCGGCTATCTGTTCAATGCTGTTCCGATGAGGCGAAAGCAGCGACCATATGAGCCGCAGCCATGTTGTGGCTTAACTCGCCTTCAGTGAATCATGCTGGTCGGACCCCCAGACCTCTCATTGGCAAGGCGTCAGATTGGGCGGAAGGGTTCCATAAGACCTTGCCTTGCACACGCCCTGAGAGAATCAAAATAAAGGGAGAAAGCAGGTGGGCAAAAAGTCTGGCTTCACCAGTGCAGAGATCGAGGAGATCAAGCGTCTGTATCTGAAGGAAGGTCGATCGATTCTCCAGATCCCCAAGATCCTTGGCAAAGGCAGCGAAAACTCAGTGCGCAACGCACTGCATAAGGCACGAATCAAAAATGCACCCGAAGAACGTATCAAGCTTGATCGGTTCAAGCCAGAGCAAATCTATGGAGAGATCACCCTCTTAAAACGACTCACAAAATCAAAAAAGCTGAGATTTCACGCAAGATGCACATGTGGTTATGAATTTGATGTTGACCCTTTTCGGCTAACATTGCCAGAGCATCACAAAGACAGAATTTCTGCATGCCAACGGTGCAGCAAAGAGAAATAATCTCCAATACCTCGCGCTTTTCACGACAACTGAGACGACAGTCGATAACAAGCAATAACCCCTTTTCCCTGTCAGGCCAAGGCCAGACGACGGCGCCTGTATCAAGCCGAGGCCATTTTAACAATGGCTAAAGAACGAAGTATCCAGTGGAACCTTGCGGGCCTTCAGCGACGATGTAGAACTTGAAAACATTTTAATTCACTCCCTGCTAAGCCATGGAACTCACCTTCTTGGGCAACAAATATGCAAAGTCAGAGAAAGCAACTACCAGACCAACAATCCAACTCAAATACATGGGTAAATCCTATCGGGCCGATCAAGTCAATTCGGTTCGCAATTCCGTTGTTCTGACTTATCGCGGCGTCTCCTATTCCAAGGCCTGAACAGGCTCAGGTTCCACCCCTGCCCTGTCGCCGCCGGCCTCAGCCCTGATGGGGCAGCAGAAACTACGGCAAGAAGATCAAGCATCAGCAAAAATGGCGGGATGAGATTTCTGATCACAGCCCTTGTCGCGTCATGGGCATTGGTCTTGCCGGTGCGGAGTGCGGAACCAATTCCCCTCGTGGTGGTTCCCTTTGACGCAGCATGGGGATCGCAACGTCTTCCCGTGCAGCCAGCAGCGCTTCTGCCCCCACCGCCAGTTCCCGAAGCGAAGCAGGACACGGAATCCAAAACTGAACCGAGACATCAGGGTCAGCGCTGGTGCCGTGGCCGTTGCTAATGCCACCACCGCTGTCGCACAAACGCGTTTTGTGTAAACCGAAGACATCACTTCTGACTCCCGTCATGCGACACGCGGCTCTGTTGATGGCCGTAATCCTTTGGGGCTCCACGGCTCTCGCAGGCGGGAATCGGGCCACAGCCCAGGGCCCCTCAGAGCAGTTCGCCACCGCAGAGGCCATGCGCGTGGTCCCAAAAGGGGCAACGATCACCGACACAACCTGCAAAAGCATTGATGTGGGATTCAGCAGCCGCTATCAGTGCACCATCACTTACAGCCCCTGAGCAGATCAATGAAAGGCTTGCTTGCTCCGTGTTGGGCCTTGCTGCTGCTTGGAGTACCGGCCGCGGGACGCGCCGCATTCGATGAGTGCCAGCTGATGGATCAGGTGCTGAATCGCCTGGGCAACGCCATGGCAATCAATCGAGCGATCATCGCTGAGAGCAGTGACAGCAAAGCTGTTGCTGTGGCGAGCGAAGCTCTTGCCCAACAGAACGAGAGCTATCGACGCACGAAGCGCCAGCGCTCCAAAGCAGGCTGCGAAGGCTGGGAACGGGACTAACTGATGCCAGGCAAGCTGGTGGAACGATGATTGAGAGACCTTGGCCGTCACCGTCTGCCAGAACTGCGGAAGCCGTCGGTTTCGTGCCGATCGATCCATGGCCGGACGGCTGGTCTGTCAGAACTGCGGTCTTGCGGCAGGGAGCCGACCCACGCGCCCAACGCCGCTGAGCAGTCGGCGCAGCAACAGAAAGTTCTGGCTGGTCATCCTGCTGCTGGCGATCATCGTGCTTGTGGTGATCACGTCATGAGCAACTGAACAACCTCGGCCGTGTTTGCAGATAGGGGCTCTGACGCCAGCTGTTCGATGGCCTGACGCATCACCTTCTGGCGGTCGGATCCGTAACTGTTGCAGCGGCTGAACACCTTGGCCATCCGTGAAGCTGTGATCGGATTCCGGGAATCAACCGCTGCGATTTGCTCAGCCATGAACCGATAGCCACTGCCATCGGCGGCATGAAATGCCTGCACATTGGCCGTGAATCCGCCCAGGACGGCGCGCAAGGAATTGGGAGCGAGCGGATCAAAGCGTGGGTGCTCCAAAAGCTGCTGAACCCGCTCCAGAGCATTCGACCTGGGGGCCGACGCTTCCATCGCAAACCAAGCGTCAAGGATCACGGGTTTGTCCTTCCAACGGTCGTAAAACAAGGCCATCGCCTGCTCATGCTCAGCACTGTCGAGCGGAAGCAACGCGCGCAGTGCTCCCCGCGCAAGGGTCATCGAAGGCCCGGAGACCGCCGCTAGTGCCTCAGCCTGAACCATTGCGTCCCCAGCAGCTGCGAGCCAGCGCCAAGCCAAAGCCGTCAGTGCACGGCCGCCCTGACCGGCTGGCCAAGCCATGGCCCAGTCAGCCCGCGCCAAGTCCAGGAGTCGTCGCAGGGACGACTGCAATCGAACACCCATCTCCTGGGTCCACTCCCGGAACGCCTCATCCAGCGAAAGAGGATCCACTGGGGATTGCAATGCCTCCAGTTCCGCCATTCCTGGAAGCGCAAGCAGCGCCGCCAGGTCCATGCCATCACCACCGTCGTAAGCGGAGATCCTCTGATCCAAAGCCTGAATCAGAGCCTCCTCCACGGCACGTTTCGGCTGGTTTTCAGCCCGTGCCAGAAGCACCTGACGTGCCAAACGCTGAGCCGCATCCCAACGGCAGAAGGGGTCATCATCGGAAGACAACAGCTGCAGACACTCCTCCAGCGACTGGTCCAACCGCACATGGACCGGCGCCGAGAACCGCCGCAGCACGGATAGGGCAGGGGCGTTGTCACCGGGCTGGCCCTGCAGGGTGATGCTGGCTCGCTCAGCCTCCATCACGAGCAGCTGCTCTTCACCAACACGACCTTGCTCACCCACCAGGGCCATGGCAACCGGCAGCACCAGGGGCTGCTTGTCCGCTTGCCCCGGCGTCGGAGCCGTCGCCTGGTGCAAGACCACCGTCAATTGACCCGATTCAGGGTTCCACTGCCGATCAATGCTGAGTTCCGGAGTTCCTGCCTGGTGGTACCAGCGCTTGAAGCGTTCCAGATCAAAACCAAGCGGCTCGCCCTGGCTGGTGGCGCCATCGGCGATTGCCTGAACAAAGTCCTCAGTTGTGGCGGCCGTGCCATCAAAACGTTGGATGTAAACCTCCATTCCCTTCATGAAACGCTCTGGCCCAAGCAAGGTGCGCAGCATGCGGATCAACTCCGCGCCCTTTTCGTAAATGGTTGTTGTGTAGAAGTTATCGATCGCCTGGTATTCCGATGGCTTCACGGGATGCGCTGTGGGGCCTGCATCTTCTCGAAATTGGGTATTACGCAACATGGCAACATCCTCAATGCGCTTAACCGCTTCAGAATGCAGATCTGCAGTAAAACATTGATCACGAAAAACCGTTAGACCTTCTTTAAGTGAGAGCTGAAACCAATCCCTGCATGTAATGCGATTTCCGCTCCAATTATGAAAATATTCGTGCGCAATGACGCTTTCGATTCGTTCGAGCTCGGCATCGGTTGCAGTCACCGCATCGGCGAGAACAAGCTTTGAATTGAAGATATTCAGACTCTTATTTTCCATCGCTCCCATGTTGAAGTGACGCACCGCAACGATGTTGTATTCATCCAGGTCGTATTCGAGGTTATAAACAGATTCATCCCATGCCATGGATCGCTTCAGCGACGCCATCGCATGGGCCGTGAAGGGTTCATCCCCCTCCTCAACATGCAATCGCAGGGCGACCTGCCGGCCCGACGTCGTTGTGTACTGATCACGAATCTCCCTCAAGTCTCCGGCCACCAGGGCGAACAGGTAAGAGGGCTTGGGGAAAGGATCGTCCCAGGTCACAGCATGACGGTCAGCGCCAATGCGCTCGTTCTCTATTGCATTGCCATTACTGAGCAGCACCGGACAACTGCTGCAGCTGGCCTCAATCCGTACCCTCCAACGACTAAGCACATCCGGACGATCCGGATGCAGGCTGATGCGTCGAAATCCTTCGGCCTCGCACTGAGTGCTTAGGAGACCACCGCTGGCATACAACCCCTCAAGAGAGCTGTTGGAGTAAGGATCCAGACGGCAGCAGGTCTCCAGTACAAACGGCTGGGTCGGAACAACTGGGATGGTCAGAAGGCCGTCAGCGAAGCTGTAATCCTCAGGCTTCAAAGGCGTCTGGTCGATCGCGAGAGATTCGATGGCCAGATCGACGCCGCACAACACGAGGGGCTCATTGGCACGACGCGGTTGAAGGCTGAGCCTGGAGTTAACAACGACATGGTCGCTCTGGATATTCACATCAAGAGCGATGTCGGGAAGATCAAAGGCCCATGGCGTGTAGTCCGCTAAACGAATCGAAGCAGCTGCAGTCATGGGCTAACGACGCAAGGACTCAACAATCCTGACTGACAGAACCCACAACTGAGGCTCGTCAGCCAAAAGTTGAATCCTTAGACCACCAGTAGTAGGACTAAACATTATCGATCAATCCAAATATCAGAATCCTTAATAGCCAAGCAAATCGAGATATTTTTCACTACAAGAGCGGGAGAGGAGCTCTTCCTATTTCTTGGCGGGCTTCAAGGACGCGGCTGCTTTCTCAAAGCGTGCTTTCTCTGCGGCAGGAACTGATTTAGGACAGAACTTCAAAGCGCCGCCTACGACCATAAAGCCAGCATTGTTAAGGAACTGCTTCTCAGGCAAAGGAGTCTTGGAGCCGGGGAGCAGACCGCCATGCTTGCCGTAGATCACATGCAACTGAGCGGCAAGAGCAACCGCAAGAGACTTGCTGAAATCGATCTTCTGGGCCCTCGCCTCACAGAAGGTGGCAATCGACATCACCCCATAAGTATTGACTTCCATAGCCGTAGCGGGGGTGGGCTTGGCCTTTGACGCCTGAGCCTGAGACGTGGCGGGAAACAGCAACGGAGCTGCCATCAACAGGGCAGCGGTGGCTAACGAACGACGAATCACCTTGGTTCTCGGACAGCTCACTTTTTTGCAACTTACCGCCCAAGCAAAGGCTTCACGAGGGTTGGGCGCGGTTGTTGAACTGGGACAACAGCAGAACGGAACCCCCTATTCGTCCTCGATCAGCGGCAGGGAATCGGAAAGTCGAATCTCGTGATGGTGCTCAACGATGGAGAGATCACCGTTCTCCCAGCTGTAAATGGCGCGATAGCGGTAGCGGTCCTGATCCACAAGCCGAATGTGCTCAAGGATGTCCCATTGCTGATAGTGGGATTCGAGGATGGTTTCGTGCTCATCCACTTGCCGGATCCTGGTTCTCACAGGGTCGCCATTGAGATAACCACGACTTCGTTGGAGCTGATGGCCCCACAGCGTGGCCTCCATCACCCCAGTGCGCTCAAACCAAGGCTTCCGTGCAAAAAATTCGTCGGAATGCTGGTCCTCCTGGTCGGACCACCAGCTAAATCGGTACCGACTCTCGCCGGCCTCGGGGTGGGCGAAGGCCTCCATCTTGAGGTTCATATCCAAATGCAGCACCTGGTCGTCACTGAAGGTGTACTGCCGTCTGGAACGCCAGACCCCCAAATTGCGGTTGAACCAGCGACGCAGGCTGCTGTCGACCTGAATCGTCGGCTGGACAGCCACTCCAGCGGGAGCGGTCAGAGGAGCACGGTTTTGCGCGGAAAAAAGCGACATGGACCGCGTCGATGACGCCATGGAGTGTTCTCCATCGTCTTAGCTCTGATGGCGGTTCAGTCAAAAACCCATAAGGTAAGCATCGGTTTTTGTGGTCTTGAGTCCGCGTGGTGAAGGACGGTCCCAAGACCCATCAGCCGTTGAAGCTATTGCTGGTGGCAGCGCGACACCACCTGTCTGGCCAGGATCTTCGTTCCGTGGTGCAGTTTCTGGAACGGGAAGACCTGGGCTTCGAAGTCACCCTGCAGGTCGCTGATCCCTCGCACCAACCCGAACTTCTGGAACTGCATCGCCTTGTGGTGACGCCAGCCCTCATCAAACTTGCTCCAAACCCGAAACAGGTTTTTGCAGGAAGCAACATCCTTCAGCAACTCAAAGGGTGGGTGCCGCGCTGGAAACAGGATGGGGTGGTAAGCGGTCTCGGCCTCAGCCTCAGACCCACGGAACTTGATGGGAGTCGGACCCAAAAGGAACTCCAACTCGAGGATCAACTCTTGGTGCTGCGTCAAGAGAACGAGACGCTGATCGATCGCGTTCATGCCCAGGAACGCTTATTGCGCATGGTGGCCCATGAACTGCGTACACCGCTCACGGCAGCGGCGTTAGCCCTGCAAAGCCAGCGCTTGGGACAGATCGACATGGATCGCTTTCAGGATGTGATCACCCGCCGCCTGCAGGAGATGGAGGCACTGTCAAAGGATTTGCTCGAAGTGGGAACCACCCGTTGGGAAACGCTGTTCAACCCGCAACGGCTCGACCTTGCCAGCGTTTCTGCCGAGGTCATTCTCGAGCTCGAAAAATTGTGGTTGGGCCGAAACGTCGAAATACAAACTGATATCCCCGCTGATCTTCCCAAGGTCTTTGCCGACCAGCGCCGCATGCGTCAGGTGCTGCTGAATCTCCTGGAAAATGCCCTGAAGTACACCGGGGATGGTGGGCACATCTCGCTCACCATGCTGCACCGCACCAGCCAGCGCGTGGAGGTCAGTGTTTGTGACAGTGGTCCCGGCATTCCGGAAGCGGAACAACAGCGGATTTTTCTGGATCGGGTTCGTCTACCGCAAACCTCCGACCAAACCACCGGATACGGCGTGGGTCTGGCGGTCTGCCGCCGCATCGTCGAAGTGCACGGCGGCAAGATCTGGGTTGTCTCAGACCCTGGAGAAGGAGCCTGCTTCACCTTCACGGTTCCGATCTGGCAAGGACAAGGTGTCGAATGGGGACAGGCTGTCTTGACGGAGGGTCCGACCAAGCCCTAGTGTTCACAAGTGATCAGGAGCACTGACTGCTCGCTCATCACGGCCTCGCCCCCATCGTCTAGAGGCCTAGGACACCTCCCTTTCACGGAGGCGACAGGGGTTCGAATCCCCTTGGGGGTATAGACAACATCGCGAATTCAATTCGCGATGAGTTCAGCAGCGACTTCAGCCGTTTCTTCGTTGCGCTTCCTGCACCACAGCGCTCAGATTGCTGGAAAGATCATCGCGCAGTCGCTCTTCAATCAAACCAATCGGCATGCCTAGGCAGCCTTGAACCGTCAGCTCGTAGAGCAGTGAGCTTCCGTCGGGACGTTGACGGATCTGCCACGAACCTTCGAACCGCCTGAAATCACCTTTCACCATGCGGAACTGCAGCAGTCCGTCGTGGCGATACTCCGTCAACTCCAACTGAACCTGGGCTGAGAACCGAAGCCCCAGGAGCTGCTGACTGCCCACCTGCTGAAGCCGTACCGTCTGGCCTTGGCGCTGGATCAGCTCGCTGGAGCTGAGGTTGGGGATAAACCGGGACAAATTCTCGTAATCCGTCAGCACATCCCAGAGGAGCTGAACAGGCATCGAAGATTTCAGTTCCGCAGCGAGACGACGCGCACCCTGGGGCAGCCGCTCCATGGTCTGCTCAATCGCAGTCGCTGAATCGCTGGAGGTTTGAAGCCCACGTCCAAACATTGTCTGGGGGAGAACCAAAAGAGGCGCCGAAGCGAGAGACCGAACCTGGGGA
>NZ_JAKUHI010000019.1:0-19017 GCF_023630615.1 Synechococcus sp. MU1648 | reverse complement strand
GTTTCCAGCACCGTTTACACCGCCACCTTCACACCCACTGCAGACAGCACCACCAACGGCGTCATCCACGCCGCCAACGACAAATTCTCTGATGCTGCCAGCAACACCAACCAAGACGAAAACGACGCCAATAACACCGTCACCTTCACCGTTGATTCCACCACCAGTCCAACCCCTTCTCCCTCACCATCCCCTTCCCCTTCTCCCTCACCAACTCCTTCCCCTTCTCCCTCACCAACTCCTTCCCCTTCTCCCTCACCAACTCCTACTCCAGAGAGCACTTCAGACAAAGGCGATATCTATCTCCTCCTCGATACCTCCACATCCATGCTCCACAGCGAGGGGAAAGACCACAGCAAATTCCAATGCCTGATAACACTAGAAGCCTTCGCACAAGACGCTGAACGCGCTGGCTATCAATTTCAACACCGCAGCACCAACAGAACAGTTACATCAACACAGTTACTCCAAACACTCGCCAATCAAACCAGCACGCAAGCCATAAAAGAACTCGACAACTACACCATCATTGACAACCTAAATGATGCAAAACATGCCGATGATCTCGATATTCATTTGATCACTTACAACTACCACGTCGATCACAGCACCTTCACCCTCTCTCGCTCAAATCCAAGCAACGGCATTGACACCATGCAAGCCATCCTGTCGCTCAAAATGGCAGGAGAAGACTTCGGTAATTCAATAAAAAACAACTCAAAATGGAAAGAACTTGGCCTCCCCAAGCCCAATCGTTACGACCTCCATCAGGGCCGTTCAAATAGACCTTCCAACCTCTATGCCGGAACCGAATTGCTCGGTGCCTTGGAAGGACTCGACTATCTCCTCAACAACAAAGCCAACGACCCCAACCGGCGCGATCAATCCACATCCATCTCCCTCGTTCTCGATGGCAGGCCAGAACGTCGCAGTTGGTGGGACACCAGAACCAACGCCGCTTCTGACTCCATCACCGGCCAGGCCATTCCGCTTCCCGAAACCCTCGGCAAAGAAGACATCACCACCTCTGGCCTCCTCTACGACACCAAGGGCAATCCATATTTCTTCCAAAACAACCAAGGCCAATGGCAGTGGAAACAAATGCAAAACGACCTCAATGCAGCCCTCGATCGTCTTGCTGAACACTCCACAGATCCCAACAAGATTCAGGTCAACACCTACGGCCTGAACAGCACCGGCAGCACCTCCCTAAACGCCACCTATCAAGACATCTTCTTCAACCAAAGCTTCGATAACACCTCTGGCGGCTGGACCTATTCCCACCAAACCATCCAATCCCTCCAAGACCTCAATCTTTAAGCCAAAGCCGACGTTTCTGCAGAACCGGATAATGAAGCCATGAGCTTCACCGCCGCCCCCACGGAATCCTTCGACGTGATCGTGGTTGGTGGCGGCCATGCCGGTTGTGAAGCGGCGATCACAGCCGCCCGGCTGGGCCTAAACACCGCTCTCTTCAGCCTGAATCTGGATCGGATCGCCTGGCAGCCCTGCAACCCGGCCGTCGGCGGCCCCGCCAAAAGCCAGCTCGTCCATGAAGTGGATGCCCTCGGTGGGGTGATCGGCCGCCTGGCCGATGCCACCGCCATCCAAAAGCGCATTCTCAACGCCAGCCGGGGCCCGGCTGTGTGGGCCCTGCGCGCCCAGACCGACAAGCGCCTCTATTCCCGCCAGATGCTGCAACTGCTGCAGCACACCCCCAACCTCGCCCTACGCGAAGCGATGGTGACCGGCCTGGAAACCAGCAGTGAAGGCGATCAGCCACGCATCAACGGCATCCGCACCTATTTCGGCAGCGTGTATGGCGCTGAAGCAGTGATCCTCACCGCCGGCACCTTCCTGGGGGGCCGCATCTGGGTGGGGCATCAATCGATGGCCGCCGGCCGCGCCGGCGAGCAGGCCGCCGAGGGCCTCACCGAGGCTCTCCAGCAACTTGGCTTCCACACCGACCGGCTGAAAACGGGCACCCCCGCCCGGGTGGACCGGCGCAGCATCGCCCTTGATCAGCTGGAAGAACAGCCCAGCGATGCAGCCGACCGCTTCTTCTCCTTTGACCCGGCCGCCTGGGTGAGCGGTGAGCAGATGAGCTGCCACATCACCCGCACCACCGCCGAAACCCATCAGCTGATTCGCGACAACCTGCACCTCACCGCCATTTACGGCGGCGTGATCGACAGCAAAGGCCCGCGCTACTGCCCCTCAATCGAAGACAAGATCGTTCGCTTCGCGGACAAGGACAGCCACCAGATCTTCCTCGAGCCAGAGGGTCGCGACACCCCGGAGATCTATGTGCAGGGCTTCTCCACCGGCCTGCCGGAGCCGATCCAGCTGCAACTGCTGCGCAGCCTGCCGGGCTTGGAACAAGCCGTGATGCTGCGGCCGGCCTATTCGGTCGATTACGACTACCTGCCCGCCACCCAGCTCAAGCCATCCCTGGAAACCAAGCGGGTGCGTGGCCTGTTCAGCGCCGGCCAGCTCAATGGCACCACGGGCTATGAGGAAGCCGCGGCCCAGGGTCTGGTGGCCGGCGTCAACGCAGCCCGGCTGATCGGCGGCCAGGAGCCGGTGCACTTCCCCCGTGAAGGCAGCTACATCGGCACAATGATCGACGATTTGGTGAGCAAAGACCTGCGCGAGCCCTACCGGGTGCTCACCAGCCGCAGCGAATACCGCCTGATCCTGCGGGGTGACAACGCCGACCGCCGGCTGACGCCACTGGGCCGTGAGCTCGGCCTGATCGACGACCGCCGCTGGCAGCTGTTCAAGAACAAACTCGAAGCGATGGAGGCCGAAAAACAGCGGCTGGAAACCGCGCGCCTCAAGGTGAGCGATCCGGTGGCCCCGGCGGTGGAGCAAGAAACAGGCGCAGCGATCAAAGGCTCGATCACCCTGGCCGACCTACTGCGACGACCCGGCATGCACGCCGCTGATCTGGTGCGCCATGGTCTGGCCGACGCCGACCTGCCCCTGCCAGTGCGGGAGGGGGCTGAGATCGACATCAAATACAGCGGCTACCTGCAACGGCAACAACAACAGATCGATCAGGTGAAACGCCAGAGCCAGCGCAAGCTGCCTGCCGATCTGAACTACGCCGGCATTGGCACCCTCTCCAACGAAGCCCGCGAAAAGCTCGCTGCGATTCAACCGAGCACCCTGGGTCAGGCCAGCCGGATCCCCGGCGTCAGCAAGGCCGACATCACAGCCCTGCTGATGTGGCTGGAACTGCAGAAAAGGGAACGCCAACCCCTCGCCCCCACCGCAGAAGCTCGATAGCGTTGGCGTCCTGAAACGTCTGCGGTGTCAGCAAGGGTTCCCACCTCACGCGCCTACTGGAACCTGCGAGCCGAGCAGGTGATGGACCAGGTGTTTGACCGTGAGACGGTCGCGGTCCCAACCCAGCCGTACCTGGTGCCGGTGGATGTGGATGTGCACGAACCAACGACAGCAGCACCCGACCGCCGCTCCCCTACCCCCTGGCTTCTGCCTCTGGTGAGTGGCGTCGCCGTTGCCGGGGTGATCTGCAGCGCCTGGCTGGTGAGCAGCCTGCAGCGCTCCCGCCTGGACCTGGAACGGCAGCAAAGCGTCGCCATGATCGAGCGGCTGCGCGACCAACTCGCTGCGCAGGAGACCCGCCCAGAACCAACGGTCACGCCCGAGGAGGCTTCAGAAGCGGTCTTGAGCCTGGAACCGCTGACCCTGCCGATCAAACAGCCATTGACGGCCGTTCCCCAAAGCAGCGATCAAGCCCCGGCTCCGATCGAGCCCACCCCCCAACTCACAGGCGTGGTGCAGGGCCCGGGTGGAACCAGTTCCGCCATTTTTCAGCTGGGACAGGGATCGGTGTCCGCCGGCATCGGTGATGCCATCGGCAGCAGCGGTTGGGTTCTCAACAACGTCACCGATAGCGGTGCTGTGATCAGCCGCAACGGCCAGAGCCAAACCCTTTCGGTGGGAGGACTCTTCTGAACCCCACCCAGCGACTTCACCCATCACCGCACCAGCTCTGGCAAGCCCCCACCGACGCCGTGCTCTCGGCGGAGGGACCGCGACAACTACCAGGACCCTGGCGGCTGATGCTGCTGGGTGATGGCAGCCCAACCCGCCACCTGCGACTCCTAACCGGTTCACCGGTCGCCGTGGATTTGATCGCCATGGAGGCCGACCAGAGCGACCACCCCGGGGCACCGGAGGAAGTGAAGGAACTGATGGCACCCTTGCTGCGCCGCCAGGTCTGGCTGACCTGCGGCGGCACACCCCTGGCCTGGGCGGAAAGCTGGTGGAACCAAGCTGAGGCGGATTGGCACCTGCGGGACCGCAATCAACCGATCTGGAAAAGCCTGACGGAAGGACGCTCTGAGCTGTTCCGCGAAGTGGACGGCTTGGCCCTGGTGGAGGGAGATTGGCTCGACCAGACCTTTGGCTATCGCGGCCCGTATTGGAGCCGCCACTACCGCTTCTTCCGCCAAGGCAAGGCCCTCACCGTGATTCGCGAAGTGTTCAGCCCCCAGCTCGAAACCTGGCTCGGGCCCACGCTGCGCCAAGAGTTTCAACAAAGTTCATGAACAAACCCTCGAGTTTGTTGGGATTTGCTCTTGACAACTTGCCAAGAGTTGTCCTCTCAGGAAGATGTAGGCACTTCGGTTCACCGTGTCATGGCTGCCACCACCTCTTGGCTCAGCCTCACCGACCTCGGTCGGATCTACGGCATTTCAGCCATTCACTGCGGCAAGACCCTCGAGCATCAAGGCTGGCGTGACCGTCGGGGTCGCCCCACCCAGAGCGCACTCGACGCCAATGCCGCCATGCAGACAGGGCCCCACGGCCAAGGGCGAAGCGTGCTCTGGAACCGCGAAATCTGCAGCCATCTGCTGGAACAAAAGGGGTATGAGCCCATGAGCCGCAGCCTCCAAATCGAACAGTGGACACAACTGCTGGAGGCCCTCCAGGTCGGATCGCCGTCGATCACCGCCACAGCCGACCAAATGGCGGAAGACATGCCCGGGGAACTGCTCGACGATGTAAACCACAAACTGGCCGAACGGGGCTGCCGCTATCGGGTCAACCCACGTTCGCTTCACGCCAGCTGTTAATCGGCCCGGCGACGGCTGGAACGCGGCAGTGCCCTTCTTCCGGAAGTCGGATTCGGAGCCGCGTCTGGCTCCGGACGGGGGATCGCCTGCGCCGACCGTGACCAACGCTGAACTCGAAAGCTGTCATCCTCCGGCCAACCCTGCTGATCTGATTTGAACTCTTGAGCCACAGGCGGCGTTGACGTTGGCACTGGTGCCGGCACAGAACGGCGGCCCCGGCGTGAAATCGCATCGAGGGGGCGCCGGGCTGAACGCATGGAACGCGCGGGCTCCGGGCGGCCCCGCCCGGACTCTTGCCAAGGCTCCTGCCAGTCGTCGTCCTCTTCCAGCAGCCACTCGACTTTTTCACCGACCCAGCGGCCCACTGAATCGAGGTCCAAACCGGAACGCCGCTGCCCGGGTCGTTGTCCAGGCCGCCGGCCGGAGACACCATCGACGAGCTGACGTCCGGTTTCCAAAAATTGGTCGAGACGGCGATCCCGCTGATCACGGAACCGGTCCAACCGATCGAATCGCTCCTCCATCTCCTGACGTTACCGACGGCGGCGGCGCAACCACTGTTCCCGCCGCAATCCCAACAACACAATCACCACACCACCGCATTCAAGGGACAGCCAGAACACCTCCATCTAGCCCTCCGCCTCCACATAACTGAGCACACAGCTGGCATCCCAGCGGCCGTGAAAGTGCTCGATGCAACAGGCGCGGCAGGCGGCATTGCGCGTGCGTCTCCGGCAAGGAGTGCGACGCCCGCAGCGGGGACAGACCGCCATCCAACGGGGCGGCCGGGGCGGCACCGGATAGCTGTGGCGGATGCTCACCTGAAAGCGACTCTGGGCCGCATTGATCGCTGCCATCCGAGCCCGGAACAGCGGTCCATGGCTTTCCCGGCGGCGCTGCACCAGATCGACCCAGGCGTGGATCATCTCGTGACAAAGCGTGCTTTCCGTAGCGGTCTGCGGCAGCGGTTCCAAGACGGGTCGTGACAGAACGATCTCGCTGCCGCGTCCCTCGCCCACCCCTGGGCCACGCCGATAAAACCCCGCGGTGCGGCTCATCCGCCCATCACTCCAACGCACAGCCGTCAGCGGCTGACCACCATCCACCAGAACACCTCCGAAATGCTCCCGGTTGAGGCGGTGAAACAACGGCAGCAGGGGCTGCAAAGGCACAGAGCAGGGGGGAGGGGATCCGAATCAGCGCCATCTTGCCGTGGTCAGTCAGACTCGGCCCTGCTTTGACAGCTGGTGATGGAACTAGGACTGGTGCGTGACATCGGCAGCAAAGCTTTGCTGGCGGGAGGAGTCACCCTGCTGGGGTACTGGATCTACAACGCCGTCAAGTTGGTGCTTGACGCCCGCGGGATCAACCCCCTGATCAAGCAGTTCTTCACGCAGGTTGCTGCCGGCCGCATCGATGCCGCCTACCTGCTCACCACCAAGGCCTATCGGCAGCACGTGAGCCGCCAGCAGTTCATCCGCTTCCTGGCCGACCTCAAGCTGAACAAGTTCCGCAATCTCAAGTCCGGACGCCCCCGCGTGCAGGAAGGCAACTTGCTCCTCACCGTGAAATTGAAGTCCGAGGGTGACGAGGAGCTGCCCCTCGACTTCACCTTCACCAAGGTGGAGGACAACTGGCGCATTGCCCGCATCAACCGGGTCAATGCCTGATCCGCACGAGCGGGCCGCGGAACTGCGGCAACTGCTCAACCGTGCTGGCCACGCCTACTACGTTCTCGATGCTCCGGTGATGGAGGACGCGGTCTACGACCGCCTCTATCGCGAGCTGCTCGAGCTGGAAGAGAGCCATCTTGATCTGCAACGTCCCGACAGCCCCACCCAGCGGGTGGGTGTGGCTCCAGCGGAAGGGTTCAGCAGCGTTGAACACCGTGTGGGGCTGCTCAGCCTCGACAATGCCTTCAACCGCGACGACCTACAGGCCTGGCATGAGCGGCTGCTCAAGGTGCTGGACCGACCCAACGACACCCAGCTGCCCCTGGTGGGGGAACTGAAAATTGATGGCAACGCCCTCGCCCTGAGCTACCGCCATGGGGTGCTGGAGCGTGCCGCCACCCGTGGCGACGGCAGCCGCGGGGAAGAGATCACCGCCAACGTGCGCACGATCAGCTCGATTCCCCTTCGCCTGCAGATCGACAATCCACCGGAATGGGTGGAGGTGAGAGGGGAGGCCTTCATCCCCGATGCCACCTTCGCGGCGATCAATGCCGAACGCGAACAACGGGGCGAAGCCCTGTTCGCCAATCCCCGCAACGCCTGCGCCGGAACCCTGCGCCAACTGGACCCAAAAGTGGTGGCCGCCCGCCGGCTCGACTTCTTCGCCTACACCCTGCATCTGCCGGGTGACGCCCAACCCCCCAGCCAATGGGCTGCTCTGGAGTGGCTCAACACGGCTGGTTTCCGCGTGAACCCGAACCGGGAGCTCTGTGCCGATCTGGCCGCCATCCAACGCTTCTGCGACCACTGGGAACAGGGTCGCCATGACCTCCCCTATGCCACCGACGGCGTGGTGGTGAAACTGAACGACCTGCTGCTGCAGGACGAAGCCGGCTTCACCCAGAAGGCACCGCGCTGGGCAATCGCCCTCAAATACCCCGCCGAAGAAGCCCCCACCCGTCTGCTGCGCGTTGGCGCTCAGGTGGGCCGCACCGGTGCCATCACCCCCGTCGCCGAATTCGAAGCGGTGGCTTTGGCGGGCACCAGCGTCAGCCGCGCGACCCTCCACAACGCCGATCGGATTGCTGAACTGGATCTACATCTGGGCGACACCATCGTGGTGCGCAAAGCCGGAGAGATCATTCCCGAAGTGGTGCGGGTGCTGCCGGAGCTCAGGCCCAGCGACGCCACTCCGGTACAACTGCCGCAGCACTGCCCCGAATGTGGCTCCAGCCTGGTGCGGGAGGGCGATGAAGCCGCCACCCGCTGTGTGAACAGCAGCTGCCCGGCGATCCTGCGGGGTGGTCTGCGGCACTGGGTGAGCAAGGGCGCCCTGGATGTGGATGGCCTCGGCAGCAAGTTGATCGAACAACTGGTGGACCGCGGCCTAGTGCGCTCTCTCGCCGATCTCTACCGGCTGGATGCCGCCCTGCTCGCCAGCCTGGATCGGATGGGGGACAAATCAGCCAGCAACCTGGTGGCCGCCCTGGAGTCCTCCAAACAGCAGGCCTGGCACCGCCAGCTCTACGGCCTGGGAATACGTCACATCGGTGAGGTCAACGCCAAAGCTCTCGCCGCTGACTTCTTCAGCATCGACAGCCTCGCAGCAGCCGCTCTGGATGCCCCGGAGCGGATCGCCGAACTGCACGGCATCGGCTCGGAAATCAGCGCCAGCCTCGGCCAATGGCTGCGCACGCCCGCTAACCAACAGCTGCTGCAGGACTTGCGCAGCGTCGGCCTCTCCCTGGAAGCAAGTGCCTCTGAGCAGGAAGCCGCGAGCCAAGCCGGAGCTGACGCCGACGGCGTGCTGCAGGGCAAGACCCTGGTTCTCACAGGAACACTCCCCAGCCTGAGCCGCAGCGACGCCAAAGCGCTAATCGAAGCGGCCGGCGGCAAGGTGAGCGGCAGCGTCAGCAAAAAGACCAACTATGTGGTGGCGGGAGAAGCCGCCGGCAGCAAACTGACCAAAGCCGAGAGCCTCGGGGTGGCGGTTCTCAGCGAAGACGACCTCACCGCCATGCTGCTGCCATGAACCAATCCCCCCCTGCGCTTCATCGCTGGATCAAGACCGACTGCGGACGGGCCAAGTTGGCTGACCTGCAGCAGCGCACCGGCACAATCGCCCGCATGCGACTGGCCTGGTTCATCCTGATCGCTGCCCTGAGGGACTGGCGACTCGCCGATCCCGATCAGAGCGACGTCTCCACATCCTGAAGGGCCCGGCGGGCCGCCCGGCTCACCAGCCAGACCACCGCCAGCGTGGCGAGCACGCCAACCACCCGCAGCGTCCAGGTGCCGGCATCGGCCTCACCCCCAAGCACCTCACCGAAACGGGCCACATCGCCGGCCAGCGCCCCCAACCCGCAAAACAAAATGGTGCCAGGAAGGATGCCGATCAAGCCGATGCTGTAGTCCCGCAGGCTCACCTCACTGAGGCCGTAGGCCAGGTTGAGCAAAGAGAACGGAAAGGCAGGGGAGAGACGCGTCAGCAACACCAACTTCAGCCCCTCCTTGCTGACGGCCCGCTCCACCGCCTGCAGCTTGGGGAGTTGCTCCAAGCGGCGCTGGGCCCAGTCGCGCAGCACCGAACGCCCCAGCAAAAACACCACCACCGCCCCCAGGCAGGCCCCAACGAATACCAGGCCACTGCCAAGCCAGGTGCCATAGAGCACTCCGGCCAGCATCGAGGCCCACACCCCCGGCAACAGCAAGGTCACCCAGAGGGCATAGAGGGGGATGAACACCAGCGCACCGGCTGGGGAGCGCAGCAGCTCCAACGCCTCCGGAAGCCAGTGCTGAACCAAGGAGATCAAGCGAACTCACCAACACATGGCGTGGAGCATTGCACTCAACTGGAAGCTGACGTGTAAAAACGCAGTGCAAACAACCAGAAGGCACGCGCCGCTGCAAAGAACAGCACCGCCAGAGCCAACCCCGCCAGCAGCATTGGTATCGCAGCTTCCCCGAGCAACACCTGGGCGGGAACCGTGGTGAGAAACGCCACGGGCAGCACCACAGTGAACAGCAGACGCAAGGCCGGCGGGTAGGCGTTGAGGGGATAACGACCGGAAGCCAGCAAAGCCCGCAACACCTCAGTGGCATTCCAGGTTTTGACGAACCAGATGCTGGTAGCTGCGATCAGAAACCAGAGCGAATAAAGGATCAAGCCACCGGCCAGCAGCATCACCAGCACGGTGAGCAGTGAGGACAAGGTGAGCACTACTCCGGCCTGATGGCTGCCCCAGGCCAGCAGCCCAAGCCCCAGGCCAATTTCTGGCAACCCAGCCGGAGACAGGGTGCGGAGCGACAACCAGAACTGGCTGTCAATTGGCTTGAGCAGCACGAAATCCAGGGTGCCCTCCCGCACATGGGTGACGATCGCCCCAAGATTAGGGCGCAGCCAGGTGGTGGCCATGCCATCGAACACGGTGTAAAGCCCCTGCACCATCAGGGCCTGGGCCCAACTCCAACCCCCCAACGTCTGATTGGGGCCATAGAACAGCGAAAGCAAAAATAGGCTGCCGCTGAGGCTCATCGCCACCGCCAGCAACTCGATCAACACGTTGGCCTGGTATTCCAACTGCACCGCCACGGCGGTGCTCCAGAAGCGACGCAACGTCCGCCAGTACCGCCCCATCAGGCCCCCATGGCGCTGTAGCGCCGCACGCCGGCACGCCAGAGCAGCAGCACCAACGGCAGCAACAGAGCAACCCAGACCAGTTGCGCGCCAAAGCCCGCCATCAGATCCACCGGCTGGCCCGCCAGCACCCGAGCTGGAAAGTCGATCAGGTAAGGGAAGGGCGTCCACTGGGCGACAGCCCGCACCGCCGGCGGGAACGCCGTGAGGGGTGCCAACAAACCAGAAAGAAACACGAAGGGAATGAACTGAAGCCGCTCCAGGGCGCTGGCCTTCTCACTCCAGAAGCACAGGGCCGCGATCAAGCTCTGGAACAGGAAGGCGATGGCAAAGGCCATCCAGGTGGCCAGCCAGGCCAGCAGAAAGCCGCCCAAGGAGGGCAGCCAGAAGGCCTGGGGCTGCACAGCAAAAAACACCACAGCAATCAAGGCTGCGAAGGGCAGGCGGGTGAGCTGCTCACCCAGATGGGCCGCCACATAACGCCAGAGCGGGTGGAGCGGCTGCAGCAGATAGGGCGACAGCCGACCCAACAGGGCGTCCTCCTCGAAGGCATAGACGACCCAAACCACCGAGAACTGGCGCACCAGATAAGCGCTGAGGAAATAGCGATCCAGGGCCACACCATCGAGCCCCAAGCCTGAGCGGGCTTCGCTGCCACTCCAGACGCTGAGCATGATGAAGGGCAGCACACCGGAGAGCGCCCAGAGGGCGATCTCGGCGCGGTACTCGAGCATGTGGGCGTACTGGGACCCCAGCAGCACCCGGATGATCCTGCGGTTCAACCCGAAGATCCGCATCAGACGCGCCCCTGCCGGAACAACCCACCGATCAGTTCTTCGATGGGCGGATCGGTCACGTCCAGATCACGCACGGGGAAGCGGTCCAGCAGCTGCGCCACAACCGCGGTGAGCTGGTCGCGGGGCACCAGCAGCCGCACGTCACAGCCCTCCAGCTGCTCAAGACGTCCCAGCCCAGCCAGTGCTCCCGGCTCAACCGGCGACTCCAATTTCAGCCGCACCTCCCGCTCCGGCGCCAGCTGATCGGCCAAAGCTTCCAAGGGGCCGTCGTGGAACAACCGCCCCTGGTGGATCAGCAGCACCCGGGGACAGAGCGCCGTGATGTCGGCCATGTAGTGGCTGGTGAGCAACACGGTTGCCCCCGTGCGGCGGTTGTAGTCCGCCAGGAACTGACGCACCCGGGCCTGGGCATTCACATCCAGCCCAAGAGTTGGTTCATCGAGGAACAGCACCTCCGGCTCGTGCAGCAAGGCCGCCAGCAGTTCAGCCTTCATCCGCTGGCCCAGGGAGAGCTTGCGCACCGGGCGAGTGAGCTCCTCCCCCAGCTCCAGCAGATCGGCCAGCGCGCTGATCCGCCGCTGGGCCACAGCATCGGGGATGCCGTAGACCGCTGCATTCACCCGCAAGGAATCCATCGGCGGCAGGTCCCAGAGCAGCTGCTGCTTCTGCCCCATCACCAAGGTGATCCGGCGCAAAAACTCTGCCTGGCGTCGCTGCGGCCTGTGCCCTGCCACCTGCACATCCCCAGCGCTGGGGTGGATCAACCCGCAGAGCATCTTCAAGGTGGTGGTTTTGCCGGCGCCATTGGCGCCGAGAAAGCCCACCATCTCGCCGGGCTCAATCGCAAAGGACACGTCCTGCACCGCCGTCACATCCCGCGTGCGGCGCCGGATGAAATGGCGCAGGGTGCCGGCCAAACCGGGCTGCTTCTCGGCAACCCGGTAGGTCTTGCTCAGCCCCTGAACCTGAATCACCGGATCAGCTCAGGTCGGCCAAGCGCTTACGGGCCAAATCCGCCTGGGCCTGCTTCTCATCCAAGTTGGCCTGACACTCAGCCACCACCTCCGGCGGTGCCTTATCAGCGAAGTTGGGATTCCCTAAACGGCCGGCCAGGCCCTTGATCTCCTTCTCCGCCTTGGCGATGTCTTTCTCGAGGCGACTCTTCAGCGCATCAAGGTCTACCAAACCTTCGATCGGCAGCAACACCTGCAGCTCACCGCTCACCCCAGCCAAGGCCTTGGCCACCGGAGCGGCATCGGCCTCTGTTGGTGTCATCACCGCGACCGACTCCGCCCGGGTCAGCGCCGTGATGTCGGCCGTGCCTTGGCTGAGCACAGCCGCCAGCTCGCTGCGGCCGGTAACGAAGCGCACCGGCACCGACTGGGAGGGCTTGAGACCTGCCACAGCGCGAAGGTTGCGCACCACACGGATGGCACCGATCAGCTCAGCGAAAGAGGCTTCCAAGGCATCATCCAAAGCGCTTTGATCCAACACCGGCCAGGGCTGCAGGGCCAGGAAGCTGGTCTCCGGCTCGCCGGTGACGCTGTGCCAGAGCTCCTCGGTGAGGTGGGGCATCAGCGGATGCAGCATCAGGTGCATCTGGCTGATCACCTTGGCCAGCACCTGCTTGGCTACCCGCTGATCAGCGAGGGCTTCGGCTGATGGATTCTCACCGGGGTTGAGCCGGCGCTTGCTCAGCTCCAGATACCAATCGCAAACGTCGTTCCAAGCGAACTCGTAGAGCCCCTTGGCCGCTTCACCGAGGCCATAGTTGCTGTAGCGCTCAGCCGTTTCCCGATTCACCCGGGCCAAACGCGAGAGGATCCAGCGATCCGCCAGCTGCAGCGCAGCGGGGTCGGGATCCCCAAGCTGGGCGGGGGTTTCGCCGCCCAGGTTCATCAGCGCGAACCGAGTGGCGTTCCACAGCTTGTTGGCGAAGTTGCGGGAAGCCTCCACCGTGGCGGAGGTGTCCTTCTTGCGGTCGTAATCGAGGCGGATGTCCTGACCGGCACCAGCCACTTCCCGCACCAGGGCGAATCGGAGGGCATCGGTGCCGTAACGGTCGATCAGCAGCAGCGGATCGATGCCGTTGCCGGCGCTCTTGCTCATCTTCCGGTTCTGCTCGTCCCGCACCAGGCCGTGGATATAGACGTCCTGAAAGGGCATCTCGCCGGTGAAGGCGCCGGCCATCATCGTCATCCGAGCCACCCAGAAAAAGATGATGTCGAAGCCCGTCACCAGGGTGCTGGTGGGGTACCAGCGCTGGAGATCGGCGCTGCTCGCATCGGGCCAGCCCAAGGTGGAAAAGGGCCACAGGCCGCTGGAGAACCAGGTATCGAGCACGTCTTCGTCCTGCTCAATCTCCGCCGCCGCGCCGTACTCAGCCTTGGCCTTCTCCAGGGCTTCGGCTTCGTTGCGGGCCACCACGTAGGGCGTGGTGTCGGTGTACTTGCCGCCGCTCTCACTGATCACGAACCAGGCGGGGATGCGATGCCCCCACCAAAGCTGTCGGCTGATGCACCAGTCGCGGATGTCGGTCAGCCAGTCGCGGTAGACCTTCTCCCAACGCTCAGGGATGAAGCGGGGATCCTGCTTCTCCAGCGCTTCGCGGCAGCGGGCCGCTAGGGGCTCGGTTTTCACAAACCACTGGGTGGACAGCAGCGGCTCCACCGGCACTTTGCCGCGGTCGGAATAGGGAACGCTGTGGCGGTAGTCCTCCACCTTCACCAGCAGCCCCAGCTCCTCCAAGCCGGCCACCACGGCCTTACGAGCCTCGAAGCGATCGAGCCCCTCGAACTGGCCAGCCTCTTTGTTCATCGTGCCGTTCTTGCGCATCACCGTGATCTGGGGCAGACCGTGGCGCTGACCGATGGCGAAATCGTTGGGATCGTGGGCCGGCGTCACCTTGACGCAGCCGGTGCCGAAGTCTTTCTCCACGTGGTCGTCGGCCACGATCGGAATCTCGCGATCCACAAACGGCAGCTTGAGGGTTTGACCCACCAGATGGGCGTAGCGCTCGTCGGTGGGATTCACCGCCACCGCCGTGTCGCCCAACATCGTTTCGGGCCGGGTGGTGGCCACCTCCAGATGGCCTTCACCGCTGCTGAGGGGATAACGGAAATGCCAGAGGTGACCGTCCACCTCCTTCATTTCCACCTCCAGATCGCTCACCGCCGAGCCCGAGGCGGGGCACCAATTCACCAGATATTCACCGCGGTAGATCAGCCCCTGCTCATGCAGCCGCACGAAGGCCTCCTTCACAGCCTCACTAAGGCCCTCATCGAGGGTGAAGCGCTGGCGCTTCCAATCAACGGAATAGCCCAGACGGCGCAGCTGGCCCACGATCCGGCCACCGCTTTCGGCCTTCCACTGCCAGGCCCGCTCCAGGAAAGCGTCACGGCCGAGATCGTGGCGGGTCTTGCCCTCCTCCTTCAGCTGCTTCTCCAGGATCGTTTGCACCGCGATCGAGGCGTGGTCGGTGCCGGGCAAACACAACACGTTCTTTCCAGCCAAACGCTGGTAGCGAACGATCGTGTCGATCAAGGCCGTGTTGAAGGCATGGCCCATGTGCAAGCTGCCGGTCACGTTCGGTGGCGGGATCACCACCGAGAACGGTTCACCTGGCGCCTTCGGGTCGGGGTGGAAGGCTCCCTGGTCGTCCCAGGCCTGTTGCCATCGGGCCTCCGTGCCAACCGGGTCGTAGGTCTTGGCCAGTTCGGGCACGGAATGCTCAGCGTTTCAGCAGGACATGCTCGCAAAGCCCTGCCCACTCCGGCCAACGTCCCTAACATCGGCCCACTGAAGCGTTGGCATGGGGCTAATCCGGATCCAGCATCTGGCCCTGGGCATTGCACTAACGGCCCTTACAACAGGTTGCGGCAGTTGGCACCCACCGGTTGTGATCAAGGTGGTTCGCACGATCAATAACTCAGAAACGATCTCCAGCAAGGACTACGAACAGCTGCGGGAGGTCACTGAAGACGCCATTGATCACATCAGAAGTGTGGATCCCACCATCCGCCCTCAACTAACCCTGTCCTCCCAGAAAAATTTTGTTGATGAGATTGAAGATCAAACCCGTAGCGGCTTTGGCCCGGATCTGCTGATCACCGATAGCGACACAGCTCTCGAGTTGTACAAGCGCAAGTTGGTCGATCCGATTGTCATCTCTCGTGAAGATCGTGCTGACACACCGAGCTATCTGTTCGACCTCGTCACAGCCAAGGACGGGCAACTGGTGGGCCGTCCGGTGAATCAGTTTGTGCAGTTGGCCTGCTTCAACAAGGAGCGATTGCCCTCTCCGCCCCAGACCCTTGAGCAGATGGAACAAGCCAGCGAAGAAAACAACTTCGGCATGGCACTGCAGCTGAAGGATCTGTTCTGGAGTGCTGAATCATTTGACGCTGGCGAAGCCATGGAAGCCGCACTCGCGAAGCTCCCTCCAGATGCTGAACGCCAGGCCAACGTGACGGCTTGGTTGCACTGGCTGGAAAACGCGAGCTATCAGCAAAACATTCGTTTTCTGAACGATCAGCGCACCCTCCGCGACGCCTTGGTGGCTGGAGAGCTGGATTGGATCACCTGCTGGAGCAGCAGCCTGCGGGAATTGAGAGAGCAAATGAAAGACAAACTTGCGCTCGCTCCTCTCCCCAAAGGACCTTCAACAAAGCTCAAAGCCGCCACCAAACTGCAGGTGTGGGCGCTTGGACGCAACTCCAGCCCAACGCAGCGAGAGAAAGCATTAGTGATGATCGATTTCATCACCAAACCCTGGGCGCAAAAAACTTATGCACTCGCAGGGCGCAATTCATTGCCCGTGAACCGCAAAGCCGCGAAGATCGTTGCCGCCAAAATCCCCGGCGGCACAGAAGCCTTGGTGATGTATGCACAGGAGTCCCTGAAGGCAAACGCCGCCAAAGGGCAATCCAAAGCGCGCGTGTTTCGCGATCCAGAGCGTTATGAAACCATCTCAGATGCTCTGCTCGACACCATCTACGACGTCAGTTCCCCAGAGGAATCCAGTCAAAAAATCCTGAAAAGTTTGCGGGAGAGCGATTCATGATCACCGAAATCACCTCTGAAACCACGACCTGGCTGGGCTATCTGCAGCGGGGTTCCGTACTTCTCCAGGTGGGATTGTTCGTCGCCGCCATCACCAGCGAATCACGGGTGAAGCGAAAACTCAGGAGTCCCCTGATCGCCAGCCTGATCCATCTCCTGGTCCCGGCGGCACTGTTTCTAATCGCCACCACTTTGACCCTCGTTGGAGTCACAGCGGGCTACCTGCAGTATCTGGCGCTGCTCTGGCTGATCTGGCGCTGCGTGGAACCCACCAAGCAACTCATTCTCAGCCGCTTTCCAAAAGTACCGGTCGAAGAAATCGATAAATCTTTCTTCCGGCCCATTCTGTTGGTCATTTCAATCCTCACCTTCTTCCAGATGCTTGGAAGCCGGGAATCGCTGTCGCTGATTTCCCTGGGAGATGTGTTCGGGGTGACTCTCACCATCGGCAAATTGTGCACAGCCCTGGTGATCGTTTATCTGGTTATCACCCTGGCCAGCCGTCCGGCAGCCTTCGCCGCCTGGCTTGGGGGTGGATTCTTCGGCATTAAGCCCCAGGGCCGCAAAGCGCTCGAAGTGATTCTTCGCTACTCGGTGATCGGCATTGGCGTGATGGGGGTGGCTTATTACATCGGAATCAATGGCACCGCCTTAGTAGCTGTAGCCGGAGGCCTTTCCGTGGGCATCGGCTTTGGCATCAAAGAGATCATTTCCAATTTCATCAGCAGCCTCTGGCTGCTGTTTGAAGGCTCCGTGCGCCCCGGAGAAATCCTGATGATCAACGGCGACCCCTGCACGGTGAGAAAGCTGGGGCTGCGCGCCACCCAATTGCGCCGCGGCCGCGATGGCGCCGAACTGCTGATTCCCAATCAAAATTTCTTCACCCAAGAGGCTGAGTCGTACACCGCCGAAGAAACCTCCCGCCGCGACGGGGTGATGGTGGGAGCGGCTTATCACCACGAACCCAGTCAAGTGATTGCGGTCTTGGAGGAGGTCGCCCGCAAGCACGAGAAGGTGCTGCAGTACCCACCCCCGGCAGCCTTCACCGTCGATTTCGCGGATTCATCGATCAACTACAAGCTGCTGTTCTGGGTGCGCAACCCACTGGAGGCCTTCGGTGTGGGAAGTGACTTGCGCCAAGCCATCTGGACGGCTTTTGAAGAGAACGGCATCGGCATCCCCTTCCCGCAGCGTCAGGTGTATCCGATGGAATGGCCACCATCAAAAGATCAGACCCTGCGCATGGGTGCTGCCGCCAATCAGTTGCAAGTGGAAGACGCAATCCCAGAGGACCAGCCCAGCTCAACGGGCGAGGCGACTTAAGTAGTCCTCCTGGCGTCCGGCATTGATCCAACCAGTGGCGATCAGCTTGCTGGCGCTCTCACTCACCCGTCCCCGGTGAATGTGGGATGGACCCGCCGGGAAGATCACCAGCTTGCCCCGCTCCGCCGGTTCGTGGTGGTCCTGCCAATGAAACTCGGTGCCCGCCTCATCCACGTCGTTGCAGTAAAGAATCCAGGCCAGCACTCGGTGCACCGGTTCGGTGGCCTCATCGCTCATGGTCCAATCACAGTGCCAACGCTTGAACCCTTCCCCCGGGGCGTAGTGCTGAAGATTGAAGATCGGATTGACGAACAGGCTCTGCTGCGGGCAGCACTGACGGAACAGCGGTCGCTCCTGCACATAGCGATCCAACCCTGCCGTCACCCCACGAAAGATCAGTTGTGAAAGGGCGAAGGATTCGGGTTCCGAGCGATCAATCGCCACCAGGCTGATGTCGGTGCTCTGTTTCGCCGGTTCGCCTGTACCTTCCGGCCCAAAGGCCACGCCAGGACGCTGCAAATCCAAGCGGCGCGGGAAGAACTCACTTACGGCATCAGCCACCGACTCGAACCCGGCATTGCGGTAACGGCCGATCAAGTTCATGCCGTTGCCACCATTCTGGGAATCGCCACCACAGCATCCAGGGCCTGCCAGCGACCACGATCCGCCACCACCTGATCCTGAAGCTTCACCTGTTCAATCACAGCCGCGGCCCGTTCGAGATCCAGAGGAACACCAGGGCCCATCGGCAGCACCAGCACCTGCTGCTCAGCCGGATCGGCCATCACCTGAAGATCGAGATCCTCCAGTTCCCGTTCAAAGAACACCCGCCGCATCCGGGTGGTGAGGCTTGGACCAAGCGCCTCGACGAAACGGGCCATGCCGGCTTCATCCCCGGAGCTGCCGCAATTCAACGACAACCAGATCAACAACTTCACCCAACTTTCTGCCGTCCAGAGGGGTTGGAAGCTCTCCCGGTGTTGCCGCACCAATTCAGCAATCGAGAAATCAAACAGCGTGGCCTGGAGGCCAGTGGCATCAGCGGAATCCATGCTGTTCATCCTCTCCTGTGAAAGGTCAGACTGGGGCGACTGGCTATTCGCACCATGGCCCTGGACCTGAACGATCCCGAACTCGAGTTCTCCGATCTGGTCTACGCCTACCAGAGCTGGGTGATGGCGGTGATCAACGACGAAAAACTCGACAGCGACGACAAGCTGCTCACCGATGACATCGCTGAGGACGCTCTGAACTCGATGCGCTTCCTGCCCGGCGAGGTGACCAGCGCCATCGAAACCAGCCTGGCCCGCGTCTACGACGTCGATGCCGACGAACTGGCTGAATTGCTGTTCCCGGAAGACTGAAGCTGGGTTCGGACGCCGCATCACCAAGGGACCCCTACCTATTGGGCACCCACA
>NZ_JAKUHI010000018.1:0-19245 GCF_023630615.1 Synechococcus sp. MU1648 | reverse complement strand
CCATGGAGGTTGGCGCCTTGGAAATTCGCGCCGCGGCCAACGGCTCCTGCAAAGGATGTGTTGGCCAGGTTCTGTCCCTGGAAATCTCCGTTGCTTTGGTTGGTGAGCGTGTAATCCACCTTTTCCTGGAACAAGGCCCTGTCCTGCAACCCCACCCCGGCGGAGGTGTCCAGGGCTTGGGCCGGAGTTCCCATCAACAGGAGGGGCATGAGAAGGCTCAGCAGCCAGGAAATTCGCAGCACAGTCCACGCGCAAGCTGCGTTCACTCTGCCGTTACAACGCCGCGAGCGAACAGGTCCCCGATCAGATACAGCGATCCGGCAACAATTGGCATCGGCGTTGGCCATCCATCGCTGTTGAGTTGGTTCAGCACAGTTTCAAGGCTGTCGGCCTCTTGCAACTGGTTGCCGCGGTCTGGGAGTTCCTTGAGGAGGGCCGCTCGGCACCAGCTTTTGTGGCCCGGTACTGGAATGATCCAGGCTTGGTCCTGGGGCTGTAGCAAGGCCTGGAGCATGGCGGCAGCATCCTTGTGGGCCTGAATGGCCAGGATCCAGACCACACCTATGGATGCGCTGGTCCAATGAACGCGTTCCTCGGCCAGCTGCACCGCGGCGGGTGGATTGTGAGCTCCGTCAAGGCGAAGCCGGTGTTCCCTCCAACGCACGGTCTCCAGACGACCGGGCCAGCGGGCTGTCGCGAACCCCTCACGGATCACTGCCTCAGGCAGGGTCCAGCCCAAGCTCGACAAGGCCTTTAAAGCTCCAAGGGCTACAGCGGCGTTGCTTCTCTGGATTTCTCCTGCCAGGCCCAGCTCCCAGGATGATTCCAGGGGCTGCACCCACGTCAGGTTGGCCTGCTGCTTTCGGCACGTTTCGTCCAGGACGGTCTGCACGGCGGGATCTTGTGCCCCGCTGATCACGGTGGCGTACGGGGGGATCGCCGCCGCCTTCTCCATCGCGATGGCGGTGAGGTTGTTGCCCAGGTGTTCGCAGTGATCCAGTCCAATGCTGGCGACGGCAATCACGGGCCGGTGGGGATGCGCTGTTGTGGCGTCAAGCCGTCCCCCCAGGCCTACTTCCAGCACCAGGAGTTCACAGGCGTGCCGTTGAAATTCCAAAAATGCTGCGGTCACGAGCAGTTCAAAGGGGGTCAGCCGATGCCGTTCGTTGAGGGGTTGGAGAGCCTGCAACTGGGATCGCAGCGTTTCAACGGCAATCGGCTCTCCCTGGATCCGAATCCGTTCGCACCAGCTCACCAGGTGCGGGGAGGTGGTGACCCCGCAGCGGAGTCCTGCGGCACAGAGGGCTGATTCCAGAAAGCTGACGATGGACCCCTTCCCGTTGGTGCCAAGCACCTGAATCGCGGGAACCGCCTGACATGGATGGTCAAGGTCGTGGAGGGCCGCATGCATGCGATCCAACTGCAGATCCATGCCACGCAGGTCGAAGCGTGGGATCAGATCAGAGAGCTCATCCACTCAGCTGAGGCTGGAGAGGGTCGCCGCCAGACGGCGCAGCAGTTCGCGGATCTCGCGCTGGTTGATGGTCAGGGGGGGAACCATGCGCAGCACGGAGGGCCCGGCCGCTACCAGCAGAAGGCCTTGATCAATGGCGGCTTGAGCCAGCTGAGGCGCCTTCCAGCTGCTGCTTTCACGGATCACGATGCCTTGCAGTAGGCCCCAACCCCGCACTGTTTCCAGGTGCTCTGGGAAACATTTCACCAGTTCTTGGAGTCCGTCGCGCAGCTGTTCACCGCGGGCTGTGACGTTGTTGAGTAGCCCCCGCCGTTCGATCTCGGTCGCCACCGTCAACCCGGCCCGGCACGCGAAGGGATTGCCGCCAAAAGTGCTGGCGTGGTCTCCGGGTTCGAACACGTCAGCTGATGCGTTCACCAGCAGGGCGCCGATGGCATGGCCACCCCCCAGCCCCTTGGCCAGGGTGAAGGCGTCAGGGGTAATGCCCAGTTGTTCGTAGCCCCACAAGCGGCCGCTTCGTCCCATGCCCACCTGCACCTCGTCGAGAATCAGCAGGATGTTCCGTTGTGTGCAGATCTCGCGCAAGCGTGAGAAGAACGCGCGGTCTCCGGGATTGACGCCACCTTCCCCTTGGAGGGGTTCCACCAGCACAGCCGCGATGGAGGGGCCGGCTTGTTCATAGCGGTTGATCAGGGCTTCTAGGGCCGAGAGATCGTTGTAGGGGAAGTAATCAAACCCGGTCACCATGGGTTCAAAACCCTTGTGGTATTTGGGTTGACCAGTGGCTGTAACAGCAGCGAGGGTGCGGCCATGGAAGCTGGCTGCCGCCGTGAGGATCACGGGCTGTTCAATGCCTCGACGTTGATGGCCATGTTTACGAGCCAGCTTGATGGCGGCTTCATTGGCTTCGGCGCCGGAATTGCAGAAGAACACGCTGTCGGCGCAGCTGTGGTTCACCAGCCACCTCGCCAGCTGCTCCTGTTCAGGAATCTGATAGAGATTTGATACGTGCTGGAGTCGTCCCAGCTGTCTGCGCAGAGCGCGATGCATTGCCCTGTCGCTGTGGCCCAGCGTGCAGGTCGCGATGCCAGCGACCGCATCGAGGTATCTCCGACCTTGCGTGTCTTTGACCCAACAACCCTTCCCTTTGGCCAAAGCCAGAGGAAAACGGCCGTAGGTGTTCATCACAGCGGATGGATGGGAGCCGGGGGACTTGAACCCCCAAGACCAGTGGCCGGCTGATTTTGAGTCAGCTGCGTCTACCAATTCCGCCAGGCTCCCGCACAGGGATTGTATTGATTGAAGGGCCCCGCTTCAGGGGATGTTGCGCTTCACCTCAGCACCCACAGCGCTGAGCTTGCTTTCGAGGTCGTCGTAACCCCGGTCGAGGTGTTTCAGGCCAGACACCTCGGTGATGCCTTTGGCTGAAAGGCCTGCCAGCACCATGGCAGCGGCTGCACGAAGGTCTGTGCCGGTGACGGGGGCCCCGCTGAGCTGGGCCACCCCCTCAACGATGGCAGTGCTGCCCTTGAGACGTATGGACGCTCCCATGCGCTGAAGTTCGGCCACATGCTGCAGACGGTTTTCGTAGATCTTTTCGCTGATCACACTTGTTCCTTTGGCCGTGCACATCAGGGCCATGAACGGTGCCTGAAGATCGGTTGGGAACCCTGGGAAAGGTTGGGTGGTGATGTCCACAGCGGTGATCTCACCTGGTGTGATCGTGACGGACCTCCCGGTGATATCGATGGAGCAGCCGCAGTCCCGGAGCTTCTGGATCACAGCGCTGAGATGCTCCGGAACAACGGGCTCTACCACCAGTTGTGAGCGAGTGATCGCTGCAGCTATCAGGAAAGTTCCAGCTTCGATCCTGTCGGGTATGACCGGATAGTTGCTGCACCCTCGGAGCTGTTCCACCCCTTCAATGGTGATCACCGGGCCACCAGCTCCGGTGACGCGAGCTCCCATTGTGTTGAGCAGGTTGGCCAGGTCCTGCACTTCAGGCTCCTGGGCGGCGTTTTCAATTGTTGAGACCCCTTCCGCCAAAACGGCGGCCATCAAGATGGTTTCCGTGGCTCCGACGCTGGGACAGTCGAGAACGATCTGAGCCCCTGACAGGCGTTTTTTACTGCCCGGAACGGACGCCGTGACGATCCCATGCTCCACATTGACGATGGCGCCGAGGGCTTTCAGGCCGCGGATGTGTTCGACGACAGGACGTGCTCCGATGCGGCATCCCCCTGGAAGGGGAACCCGCGCATGTCCCAGCCGTCCCAGCAGAGGTCCGATGCTGAAGAAACTGGCGCGCAGGCTGTTGACCAGTTCGTAGGGCGGAGCTGAACCACTCAGTTCGGAGGCGGTAAGGCGAATGCGGTCAGAGGCTCGATCAACCTGCACTCCCAGCGATTCAAGGATGGCACTCATGCCATCGATGTCTGTCAGGGCAGGAATATTGGTGAGTTCAATGGTCTCTTGACTCAGGAGGCTGGCCGTCATCAGCACCAGCGCGGAGTTCTTCGCCCCGCTGACGCGAAGCGTGCCGTTCAGGTCGTGGCCGCCACTGACGTTCAGGCGTTGCTTGAGACTCTCCTGAGACGCTTCTGCAACAGCCATCATCAATTGCCTGATCCCCGATGAGAGGATTTTGCCAATACTCTCTGAGACCGTCTAGACGGCCGGCGTTCAAACTGGACAGTTTGCTTCCAGGGTGTTGGATCTAGGGATCGGTGATGCCCTATGTTCATCCGGTCGAATCTCGACACGCCAGCGGATGTGGCGGAATTGGTAGACGCGCTAGTTTCAGGTACTAGTGGTGGCAACATCGTGGGAGTTCAAGTCTCCCCATCCGCACTAGTTTGTCGGAAGTCAAGCTTCTCCCGGCAACAATGATCGTTCTCAAGATCTCCAACGCCTCGGAGGTGGTTGCTTCCAAGGTTGGAAAGTTCATTGAGCTTCTAACCCCCGACTCCATCGACCACACGACTGTGGAAGATCAGGTCATTAAAAAGCTGATTGAAAATCTTGCGGCGGAAGGGATTAAGGGCGAAATCGCAGCCATTAATGGGCTTGAGCTCGAAGGCGAAAATCTCAGCGTTCACAAAGGCTTGAACGTGCGTAAACACGCAGAGTTCTGATTCGTTCTCTGGAATCCTCCTCCCCCCTGATCAGCAGCCGACGCAATCCCTTGGTCAAGCGTCTTAGAAGCTTGGCTACCCGTGTTGGGCGTGAGGCCGAAGGGCTGTTGCTCCTGGAGGGCACCCATCTCTTGCAAGAGCTTCTGGCGCGAGGGAAGGCGCCGGAGGAAATCATCGCAACGGAGGTCTGGCTGGAGCGTCATCCGGAACTCGCCGAACGTTGTTCCCAGGCGCGATGGCGGATTGTCACCGATGAGGTGTTGCGGGCAGCGCTAACAACGGTCACACCCGATGGCGTCGCCTGTCTGAGCCCACTGAAGGCTTTGCCCACCGTTCCGTCGGTGTTGGACTTCGTCCTGGTTCTGGATCGCATTCAGGATCCGGGCAACTTGGGCACGTTGTTGAGGACGGCGCTTGCCGCTGATGTGAACGCGGTCTGGATGGGCGGTGGTGTTGACCCCCTGGGGACGAAAGTTCTGCGGGCGTCTGCTGGTGCTCTGCTTCAACTGCCGCATCAACGCTTTGGCCCCAGCGAAGAGATGGCGATCCAGCTGCTTCAGCAGCAACTCCAGCAGCTGGTGGCGTCGGGATTGCAGGTGGTAGCCACCCTGGTACCGGATCCGACGAAAGGTGATCCCCCATCTCCCTACTGGGATCTCGACTGGAGACGGCCGACGGCGCTGGTGCTGGGAACCGAGGGTGCAGGCCTGCATCCGGATCTGCAGGCCTGCTGTACCCATGCCGTCACGCTTCCCCACAGCTCACGCGTTGAATCCTTGAATGTGGCGTCTGCCGCGGTTCCTCTCCTCCTGGAGCGGCGAAGAGCGACAATGACCGCCACATCGCAGCAGTTCGGGTGAGCGACGCCAGCTTCGACTTCGACGTCATTGTTATCGGTGCCGGCTATGGCGGCTTCGATGCCGCCAAACATGCCGCCGACCATGGCCTGAAGACGGCGATTGTTGAATCCCGCGACATGGGAGGCACCTGTGTGAACAGGGGCTGCGTTCCCTCCAAGGCGTTGCTTGCCGCCAGCGGAAAGGTGCGGGAGCTGGCGGACGACAAGCACTTGTCGAGCTTTGGAATTCATGCCGCTCCTGTGCGTTTCGAGCGGCAAAAGATCGCTGACCACGCCAATCAGCTCGTTCAAACCATCCGGACCAATCTCACCAAGACCCTGGAACGGGCTGGGGTGACAATCCTCAGGGGCCATGGCCGTCTCGAGGGCAGCCAGAGAGTCGGGCTGCGGGAACCCAGCGGCGTCGACAGGGTTCTGACCGCTAAGGACGTCATCATCGCCACAGGATCGGACCCCTTTGTGCCGCCTGGAATCGAAACCGATGGGCGCACGGTCTTTACCAGTGACGAGGCCATCAATCTGGAGTGGTTACCCCGTTGGATTGCCATCATCGGCAGCGGTTACATCGGCCTTGAATTCGCTGATGTGTACACCGCACTCGGTTGTGAAGTGTCGATGATTGAGGCGATGGACAAGGTGATGCCCACCTTTGATCCAGACATCGCCAAGATCGCAGGCCGTCATCTGATCGACGGACGCGATATCGATGCCCGCTCCGGAGTCCTGGCCCGCAAGGTCACCCCGGGTTGCCCCGTGAAGATCGAACTGGCTGATTTCAACAGCCGTGAACTGGTGGAGACCCTTGAGGTGGATGCCGTACTGGTGGCCACGGGGCGCGTTCCCAGCAGCAAGGGCCTCAACTTGGAGTCTCTCAATGTGGAGACGAACCGGGGCTTTGTTCCGATTGACGACGCCATGCGGGTGCTGGTCAACGGTGAGCCGCTGCCCAATCTCTGGGCCGTGGGTGATGTGACCGGCAAGCTGATGCTGGCGCACACCGCTGCTGCACAAGGCACCGTGGCGGTGGACAACATCCTTGGCCACGCGCGCGAGATCGACTACCGCAGCATTCCGGCAGCCACCTTCACTCATCCTGAGATCAGCTCTGTGGGTCTGACCGAAGCGGATGCCAAAGCCCTGGCCGAGAAGGATGGGTTCCAGCTCGGGTCCGTTCGCAGCTATTTCAAAGCCAATTCCAAAGCTCTGGCTGAACTGGATAGTGACGGCCTGATGAAGCTGCTGTTCAACAAGACCAGCGGTGAAGTGCTGGGGGCCCACATCTATGGGCTTCATGCCGCTGATCTGATCCAGGAGGTGGCCAATGCTGTCGCCCGGCGTCAGAGCGTTCGTCAGCTCGCCACTGAAGTGCACACACACCCCACCCTTAGTGAGGTGGTGGAAGTTGCTTACAAACAGGCTGCCGCCCAGTTGGCCGCCTGATCCCACGCACCCGTTTCTCGTTCAAGCTTTGCCCTGATCCATGGAGTTCCGCCGTCGTCCCCCCAATCCCAAGGTGAGGGTTGCTCATCTCGAATATGCGGTGCCTCACGATGAAGAGGAGCCGCGTCACATCCTCGAGAAAATTGTCTGGGAAAAAGACCGTGAGATTGATGCGGCCCGCGACAAGGTCCCCCTGGACAAGCTGAAGCAGCAGATTGCCAAGCTGCCTCCTACGAAGGATTTTCTTGGAGCTCTTCAGGCTGCCGCCAAGAAACCGGCGGTGATTGCTGAGGTCAAAAAAGCGAGTCCCAGCAAAGGAGTGATTCGCGAGGATTTTGATCCGGTCGCGATTGCCAAGGCCTATGCCGCCGGCGGCGCGAGTTGTCTCTCGGTGCTCACCGACAAGACCTTTTTTCAGGGGGGCTTCGATGTTTTGGTGGAGGTTCGCCGGGCCGTCGACCTTCCTCTGCTCTGCAAGGAGTTTGTGCTCAGTCCGTATCAGCTGTTTCAGGCCAGGGCCGCGGGGGCTGATGCGGTGCTGCTGATCGCTGCCATCCTGTCGGACCAGGATCTTCGCTATCTGAACAAGGCCGCAGCGGCTCTGGACCTCACGGTGCTGGTGGAAGTCCACGACGCCACTGAACTGGACCGGGTGCTCAACATTGGTGGGTTCCCCTTGATCGGAATCAACAATCGCGATCTCACCAGCTTTGAGACGGATCTCGGTACGACTGAGCGGCTGCTCAACGAATTCGATGACCGGTTGAAGCAAGAGGAGGCGCTGCTTGTGAGTGAGTCGGGTCTGTTCAGCCGTTCTGATCTCGATCGGGTTCAGTCCGCCGGTGCAGGTGCGGTGCTTGTGGGGGAAGCTCTCATGCGGCAGCCGGATATTGAGGCGGGTCTGGTGCAACTGATCCAGGCTTGATAACGCCGATGGCTTCTTCCTGCTGATGCAGAATTGAGACATTCAGGCGGTTCTTTGTGCTGATTAGCCTTTTGACCGGCATTGCCGCCGGGGCCGTGCACGTTGTGGGTGGTGCAGATCACCTGGTGGCGATGGCGCCCTTCTCCCTGAACAAGCCTCTGTCGGCCTTTCGGCATGCCATGGCCTGGGGGGCCGGTCACTCCGCCGGAGTCGTGGTTCTGGCCCTGATCGCCATTGGCCTCAAAGACCTGGCCCATGTGGAGGCCATGTCGTCTTGGGCGGAATTCCTTGTGGGTGTGGCCCTGCTGGTGGTGGGTGCTCTGGCGGTCCGCACCGCGTTCGGTCTTGAACTGCACACCCATGATCATCTTCATGACGGTTCCCATGAGCATCGTCATCTCCACCTGCATGTGCGCGGTGCCAGCAACCACCGCCGTCACGTCCATGCATCCTCAGGGCTGGGCTTGCTGCATGGATTGGCGGGTGCCAGTCACCTGCTGGCGGTGATTCCTGCCCTGGCTCTGCCGCCTCACGCTGCTGTGGGCTATTTGGTGGCTTATCTGCTTGGATCCATCGGCGCCATGGTGGCCGTGGTTTCGGTGGTGTCCTTCCTCACCCTGCGCAGTGGTGCCCGGCTGATGCCTTTCCTTGTTGGTGGCACCGGAGCTCTTTCGATCATCACTGGGGCGATCTGGCTTCAGAAGACCTCACCGGTCTTGTTCTGACCCTCTGGTGGTGAGACGAGCCACCACCTCCCCGATCAGCAAGCTTGTCGCCACCGTCCCGAGTTGGCGGCTATCGGTGCTTTCGGCTTGGTGATCTCCCAGCAACCACAACCCGTTGGGTTCAATTCTGTTGAGGCGTTTGATCAGACGAATGTCCGATCGCTGAGGATGCCATGTCACGAGCACGGATCCCAAACGCAGGGTCGAGCTCGAGTTCAGACGCCTAACCAGAACACGGTCTCCCGGTTCAAGGGTGGGCTGCATCGATCGCCCTTCGATGCGTAGCAGCAGCCGACGGCCACAAAAAAGCAGCAACAGATCCCGAAGGCCTGCTGCTGCGATAGGGGCATTGGACCTGTTCGAACTCAGGATGCGGTGACCCAGGCGTCGGAACGACCCTTGGACTGCCAGAACATGCCGTGGATTTTTTCAACGGCGGCCATCAGCTCCTCTGCCTTGGCCTGATCGATGTTCACCTTGCAGGCGCTGCAGAGCTTGGCTGCTTTCCAGAAGGTGTCGTGCAGATCAGGGAAGGTGGCCAGGTGGTCGGGCTTGAAGTAGTCGGTCCAGAGGATCAACAACTCTTTCTTGGTCTTCTGTGCTTCCTCTTCCTTAATGGCGACGAAGCGACCGAAGGTGTTGTTGTAGGCGGCCAAAGCAGCCGCGTCACCCGCGGCGGGGGCCTCAAGGCCCTTCAGCTTCTTGGTCATGGACAGCACTGCTTCGGCTGCCACACGAGCGGAAGCCGGGTCGTAAACACCACAAGGACCGTCGCAATGGGCTTCTGCCACAGGGGCAGGAAGGGCATATGCAATGGCGGAAAGGGCCGTGCGCAGCATCGGTTCAGAGCGGAATTGGCTTGGGTTGAGCCTAGCTTCCGCTCACTTCTTCACGTCGAGCAGTTCCACCTCGAAAATCAAGGTTGCATTGGGAGGAATCACCCCACCGGCGCCCCGGGTGCCATAGGCCAGGTCGGAGGGGATCACCAGCTTGCGTTTGCCGCCCACTTTCATTCCGGCGACACCTTCATCCCATCCTTTGATCACCCGGCCAGCACCAAGGGGGAAGCTGAAGGGGGTGCCCCGGTCGTAGCTGGCATCGAACTGCTGTCCGTCCTCCAGGGTGCCGCGGTAGTGCACCACCACCGTCTGGCCTGCACTTGCCTCCTCACCTGTGCCCACCTCCAGCTCAGTGATTTTCAGACCACTGGCTGTGATGGTGGTGTCAGGGGCATCGAGCGGGCCGCCGAGGGCCGAAGCATCGGCGCGAGCGGAATCGTTGGCCATGGCAAACAGGGTCGGATTGGGGTCGTCGGGGTCGAGTTCGAAGCTCAAGGCCCGTTGTGGTTTCGAAGCCTCGGACCGCACGGCAGCTGGCTGTACGGGGGCGGCGTCCACAGTGGAGGGGGCCACGATCTGGCTGACCAAGGCCAGGAGAAGGCAGGCCACGCAGACCGTTGTGCTGATGATGATGTCGCGCACGGAAAGGCTTCTGTTGCTCTAATTCTGGCCTCTGGTCCGCATCGCCGGTGTTCACTCAGGCCGGTTCATCTGCCGCAGCTGCTGCTCAAGCCGATCAATGCGTCCTCGCAGTTCATCCACTTCCTTCTGACTGGGAACGCCAAAATCTTGGAGCAGGTTGTCGCGATTTCTTTCCAGGTTGCGCCCCATCTGCTGCTCCAGTTCGGGCGTTTCACCGCGGAGTGCCTTGAGCACGTCATCCACCAGGGCGGAGGCTTCATTCGGATCAAGCCGGCCACTGCTGACCCAGTTCTGGGTGACGCCTCGTAGACGTTCAGCGACGAGGGTGGTCGTCCCCAGGCCGCGCAGCAGCAACTGCTGAAGAGGATTCGCGGGATCCATAGCGACAGGCGGGCGGGTCCGATCCAGGATGCCCCCGGCCGGGACTGCTGACCATGGGCAATCACCAACTGCATCCCGGATGGCGCGCTCTGCTCGGGGGCGTTCTGGCTGGAGTGGCTCCATCCCTGGGCGGGCCACTGCTGATGGTTCCTGCTCTGGCGCTGCTCTGGTCCGTGGTTGAGCGCCCCCGTTGGTCGGCTTTTTGGGCTCTGCTTGCCGTTTTGATCAGCCACGGCTGGTTGCTGGCCCTGCATCCGCTCACCTGGATGGGAGTCCCCACCGCGCTCAGCCTGCCTGTGGCGCTGTCCCTCTGGCTGGCCTGCGGCATCCTTGCCGCTCTGCTCGTCGCCGGGTGGTCTGTTCTGGCGCGGCGGCTGCCTCGCCGCTGGCCGCGTCCTGTGCGGATGCTGCTGCTGGCTGGGTTCTGGGCCCTGGCTGAGCTGGTGCTGTCGGGGTCACCGCTGTTCTGGATCGGCGTCGGCGGCACCACCCTGCCCTGGGACCGCCCCTTGGCGGGGGTGGCCCGCTGGTTCGGCTCCGGAGGGTTGACGTTGCTGCAGTTGTGGTGGGGCTGTTGCCTGCTGGCGCTGTTCGAGCAGCCCGCGGCTTGGCGACGCTGGGGTCTGATCGGATTGGCCAGCGTGCTGCTGGCCCATGGGTTGGGGAGCCTGCTGTTGTGGGCGACGCCGCCGTCGGTCGGGTCCGTCGCAATGGGGGTCTGGCAGCCCGCTGTTCCGACACGAGAAAAATTCAATCTGGAGCGTCAACAGGCGTTGCCCACGCGGCTGGTGGATGCGATGCGTCAGCTGGAGAAGAACGACGTTGTCGCTGTAGTGGCTCCGGAAGGGGCTCTGCCTGCGAATTTTCTGGTGCCGCCGGAGGCTCCAGACATTCCCCTGATCAGTGGTGGATTTCGTTGGGTGCGAGGTCAGCAACGCAGTTCTCTGTTGCTGTACGAGCCGCCGGACCGGTTTCCCGTTCCCCTGGCTGATAAGCATCGTTTGGTGCCGATCGGGGAATGGATGCCCCCGCTGCCTGCCGGCCTGACGGCGGGATTGTCTGCGGTGGGTGGTTTGGCCCCTGGCCCGGCTCCCCGCACGATGGCCGTGGTTGAGCCCCCGGCTGCTGTGGCCATTTGTTATGAGATTGCTGATGGCCTGGCACTGGCACGCGCCGCTGCAAATGGCGCGACCTGGCTCCTCGCGATTGCCAACCTCGACCCTTATCCCCGTCAGTTGCAGAAGCAGTTCCTGGCTCTGGCTCAGTTAAGGGCGATCGAGAGCGGACGCGATTTGCTCAGCGTTGGCAACACGGGTCCGAGTGCGCTGATTTCGGCTGATGGAAGGGTGGAATGGTTGCTTCCACCTGAGGCCCCCGGCGTGGCGCAGACCGTCATTCAGGTTCGTAAGCGCGCCACGGCTTACTCCCGTTGGATCAGCCCTCCACCGAGCACGACTTCACCGTCGTAGAAGACCGCAGCTTGTCCTGGGGTGATGGAGAACTGCTCCTCTTCAAAGGTCAAACGGCAGCGGTGAGGCCGCTCCCGTTGCTGATCTGCCTCGGTGGCCTCCAGGGGGACCAGCTCTGCACGCACCGGTGCACTGCGATAACGCACCTGAACCTCAATGTTTTGTGGGGCCTGGATGGGGTCGATTGAGACCCAGTTCACCGCGCCCACCACGCAGCTGTCTCGGCCCGCTTCGGCGCGAGGAGCGACGACCACCCGATTCATCGCAGCGTCAAGGCGGATGACGTGAAGCGGCTCTCGCCAGGCCACACCCAGCCCCTTGCGCTGACCAATGGTGAAGTGTTCGATGCCGTCGTGCTCGCCCACAACGGTTCCATCGCCCAGCACGATCTCCCCTTGGCGGGGTGGCAGATAGGCATCCAGGAACGCCCGCATGGATCCGTGGTGGTCCGCCAGGCAGAGATCCTGGCTTTCTGGTTTCTCTGCAGTACGCAGACCGTGTCGGGCAGCTTCGAGCCGCGTGTCGGGCTTCGTTAGTTCTCCCAAGGGAAAAACGATGCGTCCCAAGACCTCCTGGGGAAGGTCGTAGAGGAAATAGCTCTGGTCCTTGCGACCGTCGAGGCCCCGCAGCAACTGATGACGCTGTTGATCGCCCCCATGACGGATCCGGGCGTAGTGGCCGGTGGCGATGCGGGGCAGGTTCCGCTCTTGGAGGGCCCAATTGAGCATCGGTCCAAATTTCACCGACCGATTGCATTGGGAGCAGGGCAGTGGCGTGATCCCATCGCGGTAGCCGTCCACCAGCCGTTGGACGATCTCCTGTTGGAACGTCTCCCGCGTGTCCACCACGTGGTGGGGAATGCCCAGCTGTTCACAGATGCCGGCCGCATCCACCAGTCCTTCAGCGCAACAGGCTCCTTTCCCGCTCATCAGCCAAAGGGTCAGGCCTTCCACCTGCCAACCCGCTTCCACCAGCAGCGCCGCTGTAAGGGAACTGTCGACACCGCCGGAGAGACCAACGGCCACGCGATGCTCTCCAGGCCATTGCCTAAGACGCTCAAGAGCGGCCTCACCAGCGCGGGTTGTGGTGGATCCGATGGCCATGGGCGGCGCAGGGAGTTCTCTCCATAGTGAGGTCCCGGCAACCTGCGAGTGGTGTGGCCTCCCGCTGATTCCGATCATCTGCTCGTGGATGCCTCGTCCATGCGGGGTCTGGAACAGAGCCTGTTCGACAGCGGAATGCCCGTCGCCGCATTGATGGAGAAGGTGGGGCTTGCGATGGCTTCTTGGCTGCTGAAGCGCCGGGATCTGCTGCGGAATGGCGTGTTGGTTTTGGTCGGGCCGGGCCACAACGGTGGCGATGGCCTGGTGGTGGCGAGGGAGTTGCATCTGGCTGGCATTGAGGTTTCGCTGTGGTGTCCCCTTGCCATTCGCAAGCAACTCACCGCAGATCATCTGCGCCATGGGGAGTGGCTCGGTCTTCGGCGCCTGCGTCAAGACCCGGATCCAGCCGACGCAGCGCTGTGGCTGGACGCGATCTTCGGGCTTGGTCAGAGCAGGGCGCTGCCGGACTGCTTGGCAGATCTGTTTCGGTGCCGACAGCAGTTGCAGCCTGGTGCGCTGATCAGCCTGGATGTGCCGTCAGGTCTTTGTTCGGACCATGGAACTGTGTTTGGGGAGCAGGCGGTCTGTGCTTCGGTCACCCTCAGCGTTGGCTGGTTGAAGCGCGGGTTGTGTCTGGACCCAGCCCGTCCTTGGGTTGGGGCGTTGGTGCGGATTGATCTGGGGTTGCCACCTGCGGTGATGGGCAACGCCGCTGCGGTCTTGCCGCGCCGTCTGCCGGTTGGAGAGGCCTGTCGGGCCCCGTTACCAGCGCTTCCGCCCACAGCGATGAAGTACGAACGGGGGCGCTGTCTGGTGGTGGCGGGCAGTGATCGCTACCCCGGCGCAGCACATCTCGCGCTGCGGGGGGCCATGGCCAGTGGCTGCGGCTGCATTCAGGCCGTTGTGCCGCCCTGTCTTCAATCGAATTTGTGGCAGGTGTTGCCGGAGGTGATGCAACTGGAGGAGGGGGTGATTCCAGACCGGCTGGATGCGGTGTTGGTCGGTCCCGGCCTTGGCAACCCGTCTCGGTGGTGGAACCAGTGGTCGGAGCAACTGCGCACCGTCGCTGGTTTGCTGGTGCTCGATGCAGATGGGATCAATGCCCTGGCGTCCAGTCCGGAGGGGTGGCGCTGGCTGTTACAGCGTCAGGGTCCAACCTGGCTGACACCCCACGCTGCTGAGTTCGCGCGTTTGTTTCCTGATTGTGGCGAGGGTGACGCGCTGGAGAGGGTGATCGCAGCAGCACGCTGCAGCCGTTGTTGCATTTTGCTGAAGGGTGCGCATTCGGTACTGGCGGATTCATCGGGTGCGGCGGTGGTGCTGACAGGCACGTCTCCTCGGGTTGCTCGCACTGGACTCGGCGACCTGCTGGCCGGTTTTGTGACTGGTTGGGGTGCTCAGGTCGTCGCGGCACAGCAGCAGCCAGGGCTTGAAAGCTTTGTTGCCAGCACGGCTTTGCATGGTTTGGCGGCACGTCGTGCTCAATCAAGTGATGCTTCGGCGATTGCGGATTGTTTGAAAATCCTTGCAGCGCGGTGTCAGAAAAAGCAAACAACGATGTTCAACAAAGTCTGAACAAATGACTCTTTTTGTTCATTCGGCTTGCTTGTGTCCACAGAGCTTTTGCTGGTTTTAAATCTTTCGCAAATCTGAAATGTTTCGATTTGCTGTTCTGAATCTGAAGGGTTGCTGAAAACACATCGACATTCTTTCTGTTCGTAGGAAAGTCATCACACTTCCGCAGCACCCATGGTGTCCACCGCATCCAAGCCGCTGGAGACTCAACGTCGGCGCAGCAGCGACCCTGTCAGTTGGTACCTCGCCACCATTGGCAGAATCCCTCTTCTCACACCAGCTGAGGAAATCGAGCTGGGCAATCAGGTGCAAGCCATGATGGCCCTCACCGAAGACGGCTCCCGCGAGTTTGCGGATGGAGAACTCACGACGCCGCAGCGTCGTCTCCTAAGGATCGGTCGGCGCGCCAAAGAGCGGATGATGAAGGCCAACCTTCGTTTGGTTGTCAGTGTTGCCAAGAAATATCAGGGCAAGGGTCTTGAATTGCTCGATCTGATTCAGGAGGGCTCCCTCGGGCTGGAGCGTGCTGTTGAAAAATTCGATCCAACCCGGGGTTACAAATTTTCCACTTATGCCTTCTGGTGGATCCGCCAGAGCATGACCCGAGCCATTGCTTGTCAGTCGCGCACGATTCGACTGCCGGTTCACCTGAGTGAGCGGCTCACCACGATCCGTAAGGTCAGCCTTGATCTCGCCCACAAGCTCGGCGCCATGCCCAGCCGCGTGGAGATCGCTGAAGCCATGGATATTCCCTTGGATGAGCTCGATTCGCTGCTCCGCCAGGCCCTCACCACCAGCAGCCTGGATGCTCCAGTCAACGGCGAGGAGGGCCGCAGCTTCCTCGGTGATCTGATTGCTGATTCATCCCTCGATGAGCCGCTCGACATCGTTGAGCAACGTATTCACCACGAACAACTGGGCCGCTGGCTTAGTCACTTGAGTGAGCAGGAGCAGCATGTTCTGCGCATGCGCTTCGGGCTTGAGGGCAACGAACGTCACACCCTCGCTGAAATCGGACGTCTCATGGAAGTGTCCAGGGAGCGTGTCCGCCAAGTTGAACTCAAGGCCTTGCGGAAGCTGCGCAATCTCACCCGTCGACTTCCGAGCGGAATCTGAGCCGGCTCGGAGCCGGCTTCTTAAAACTGAACCAGTTCAGCTGAATCAGTCTTCAGCCCAGATGTAGCGCGTGAGTTCCGATGGGTCGGGCTCTGGTGCTGAGAGGGCGAAGTCAACACAGTCCTGAACGATTCCGTCGATGTCCTTCTCGATCGCGCGTAGTTCATCGCTATTCACCAGGCCTGCGTCTGTCAGATCCCGTTCCAGAGCTTTGAGGGGATCACGCTTGGCCCAGAACTGCTTTTCCTCCTCCGCGCGCAGTTCGTCAGGATCAGCGAGGGAGTGCCCACGGAAGCGATAGGTCAGGCATTCCAACAGGGTCGGACCTTCGCCGGCCCTGGCCCGTTCTACGGCCCGTAGGGCTGCTGCCCGCACCGCCAGAACGTCCATTCCATCCACTTCCTCACCGGCCATCCCGAAGGAGCTGGCCTTGCGCCAGATCTCTGGATCACTGGTGGCCCGGTCGTGGGACATCCCGATGGCCCACTTGTTGTTTTCGACCACGAAAATGATCGGCAGCTTCCACAGCTGCGCCATGTTCATGCACTCGAAAAACTGACCGTTGTTGCAGGTTCCATCACCGAAGAACGCAGCAGTCACTGCATTGCTGGAGGCATCGCCGAGGGCATCGCGTTTGTACCGGCTGGTGAAGGCCGACCCGAGCGCCACGGGGATCCCTTCAGCGATGAAGGCAAAACCACCAAGCAGGTGATGCTCCTTGGAAAAAAGGTGCATCGAACCGCCGCGACCTTTGCTGCAACCGGTCTCTTTGCCGAAGAGTTCACTCATGACCTCGCGGGCGGGTACGCCGGCGCTCAAGGCATGGACGTGATCGCGGTATGTGCTGCAGAACCAGTCGTGCTGACGCTTCATGGCACCGATCACACCGGTGCTGACAGCTTCCTGACCGTTGTACAGATGAACAAAGCCGAACATCTTGCCGCGGTAGTACATCTCGGCGCATTTGTCCTCGAAGCGCCTGCCCAGGGTCATGTCCCTGTAGAGGTCAAGGCCCGTGTCCCGGTCCACGCTGGCCCGTTGTGCTGTGACCAGTTTTGAGAGCCGTTCGGCGTGGGGACCAGCAGTCGCAGTGCCAATCGGAGCGGAATCGACAGCGAGGTCCTGACCCATGTCCACCTAATGATTTGAAGTCAACTTTAAGGGCCAGCCGATGAGCGATGGGCAAAACCCCAGACACTGACTAAGATCCGCGTCTCCTCGCAGCGTTGCTGTTGGATCTGCCCATTGATCATTTCCGACTCCTGGGCGTCAGTCCATCGGCAGAGCCAGAAGCGATTCTGCGCCGGTTGCAAACCCGTTGCGACAGTCCGCCGGACCAGGGATTCACCCACGAAGCGCTGCTCCAGCGGGCCGACCTCCTGCGTCGATCCGCCGACCTGCTGACCGACCCCTCCGACAGGGCTGACTACGAAGCTGCCTTGCTACGCCTCAGTGAATCCCATCCGAACGGAACGGTGGGGTTGGATCTCCCGACCAGCAGCGAGGTGGCCGGTCTGATTCTGCTCTGGGAGGCCCACGGAGCTGTTGAGGCTTTTCAACTGGCACGGCAGGGGCTCCAGCCTCCTCAGGCACCAGCCCTTGGCAGCGGCCGTGAAGCGGATCTGACTCTCCTGGCTGCCCTGGCCTGTCGCGATGCTGCGCTGGAGGAGCAGGGCCAACGTCGCTATGAGTCGGCTGCTCAACTGCTGATCGACGGCATCCAGCTGCAACAGCGGATGGGCAAGCTGCCCGATCAGCAGCGCCTGCTGGAAGACGCGTTGCAGGCGCTCACACCCTTCCGGATTCTGGATCTGCTCAGCCGTGATCTTGGTGTTCAGGACTCACACCAACGGGGCTTGACCCTGCTGGATGAGTTGGTCGTGGCCCGTGGTGGTCTGGAGGCTGCCGAGGTAGATGGCGATCACCAAGGAAGCCTGACTCAGGCCGATTTTGAATCGTTTTTTCACCAGATCCGCCGCTTTTTGACGGTTCAGGAGCAGATCGATCTGTTCAGTCGCTGGTTTGAGGGAGGCGCTGCTGATGCTGGTTTCCTCACGGTTCTGGCGCTGACCGCCGCTGGTTTCTCGCGGCGTAAGCCCGAGTTCCTCGAGCAGGCGCGCGAGCGGATACAAACGCTTGCCAATGCCGACCTCGACCCCATGCCGCTGATGGGCTGTCTTGATCTGCTGTTGGGCAACGTCAAGGATGCCGAGCGGCACTTCGCTGTTCTGCGTGATGCAGACCTGCAGGCCTGGTTCCTGAATCATCCCGGTGACCGGCTCGCTGCCCAATGTGAGTACTGCCGAGCCTGGCTTGAGCGCGATGTCTTGCCCGGTTATCGCGATGTCGACGCATCGGTAGCTGACCTAGATGCCTGGTTTGCCGATCGTGATGTTCAGGGTTACGTCGATCGTCTCGATCGCAAGGCCTCGCGCCAGCCCCTTACCGAAGAGATGCCCCTGGACTGGTCAACAGCAGGGACGGCATCACTCGATTCCTCGTTCGACCTGGGTGAACCGGATCCGGATGCTGAGTCCGAAGACGTGGCCGTGCCGCTGCCGTTCTTGCAGCAACGCTGGGTTCGTCCTGCTGCTGCGGCTCTGGCGCTGCTCGGGATCGCCGTTGGAGGCCTCGCCCTCGTCAGACGCAATTTGGATTACGCGCCACTGGTACCGGAAACGGTTTCGGAAACCACGGAGGTTGAAGAGAACGAGGTTGAAGAGCAACTAAGGATCGACGCTTCTCCCGCGCAGACGGCCGATGAGCCCGTCGCGAGCCTGAAGCCGGCTCTTCGGCCCTCCGCTCCCTCCAAACCGCTCGTTAGCGATGCGCCGACGGAAGCGGAGCTGCAGGCTTTGGTGCAGGGATGGCTCGATGCCAAGGCTTTGGCTTTGTCCGGTCAGCCGGCGGACCTCTCCGTCGTGGCGAGGGACCCCCTGTTGAAGCGCGTGGAGCGTGAACGGGCCGTTGACGCGGCCGCAGGGCGGTCTAAGTCGATTGATGCCTCAATTACCAGCATCGAGGTGTTGGACAGAAAACCTCTGAGAATTGAGCTGCGGGCCCAGGTGGCCTACAGCGATCGTCTCCAGGGTGCTGATGGTGCTGTCATCGAAGAGACAGCGCCGAGTGATTTTAGCGTGACCTATGTGCTCGGCAGGGACGGAACCCAATGGCGTTTGCATGACTACATGCCGGGATCCTGAGGAGCAGGACCGTCGCTTTTTACGATCACTTCATTGATCCAGGGGCTTTACGCCGATGTTCGACGAGCTTTCAGCCCGTTTTGAGGATGCGGTCAAGGGGCTGCGGGGACAGGACACGATCAGCGAGAGCAACGTCGATGGGGCGCTGAAGGACGTCCGTCGGGCGTTGCTTGAAGCGGATGTGAGCCTGCCGGTGGTGAAGGACTTCGTCGCCGAGGTCCGCGATAAAGCCGTCGGCGCTGAAGTGGTGCGAGGGGTCAACCCGGATCAAAAGTTCATCCAGGTGGTCCATGAGCAGCTGGTGGAGGTCATGGGGGGGGATAACGCTCCTCTGGCCAAGGCGGCCGAGGCTCCCACCGT
>NZ_JAKUHI010000017.1:0-31363 GCF_023630615.1 Synechococcus sp. MU1648 | reverse complement strand
GATGCATTCATTCAGCACAAATCACAGCTCTTTTCGTTGAATTGCCATGCCTTCAATGCTTGGCGGATCTGGAATGGTTCGCTGTCTCTAGAACACCCCCGCCTGCTGCGGGAGGGAATTGTGCTGAACACAATGCTCGCCGATGTTTGCCACGCTGCTGTTGACAACAGCCCTTTTTGTCAACCGGGCTGTCACCACGGCAATGATCCCCCTTCAGCCACTCCTTGATCGTCTCGCTGAAATCCCAGGCATGGAGCGCGGCAGCAAGCGTCTTGTTGTTGTGCTCGGCCAGCTGGGTGACTTCGACTCGATGAAATGACCTCGACATTGCCTCGGACATAGCCCTTGCTTGAGTCGATTCGATCCAGAGACGGGCTGTGGTCCTTGTCGTCGGGATTCCCAACACGAAACTCGATGCCGAGGACAGGACAGGTGCTTGGGACTACAACGTCATCCCTTTCAAGATCAAAGTCCAAGCCCCTATCTGCGGCCCTTCGTTTGGCCTGGTGAAACATCCGATAAGCAGGTGTGCCGGACTCTCCATGCGTGACTGATGCCTTTCCCAATTGCTCCTGCTGATAACCGCAGCCACCGCAGGAGTGGATTGGTGGTTTCGTAAAAAATGATTGTGTCAGCACGATTTTTCCGGTGACACCGCAGTCACAGTCGACGTACCAGCGGTGATAGGAACGTTTTTTGATCGTTCCATCAGGCTGAGGCGCATCTCTTCTTAAGAGAGGAGCTTTTCCGGTAACGATTAGACGCCCGAACCTCTTTCCAGTCAGGTCGACCTTTGTGTATCCCCGAAAGTTGGGGTCGCGAAGCCTTAGGCAGGCGAAGCACTGATTTGTAGAGGTGTATCGAGGACTGTGATGGCCTCTTTTGCAAGGAGGTCCAGCCCAGAAATGTGTAAGGCCCTTTTCACGAGCCATAGCCCTGCTGATGAATGGTCCGTAGACCAGCTCTTCCATCAGTTCACTCATCGAATGAGGTCAGCGTCGCACCGACACCCTTTTCAGCGCCTCCCCCATCCGAGCCATTATTTTGCCCAATTTCAGGGGGGCGCATCCCTCATTTGGGCGGGGTGGCGTGATCAGCCCTAAAAATCTTTTTCCAGCCAAAAGCTCTTTGCTGACTGAGAGTTGGATTAGACGCGTTAGTTTTTGCTTCCACAAATGGAAGTGAGGGTCTAGTTTTCAATCAAGACTCGGAGCGGAGAGATCAATGACCACAGCAAAACAACTGCTACACGCCCACGAAACCATTCGGAAGCATTCGAACGAAAGGGAATTCCCCGCACAACTTCAGTCGGTCTTCCTTTTGATCGCAAGCAATGGTGGAGATATGGCGCAGTCGGACATTCACGATGCCCTGGGACTCTCCCCCACCTCCGTTAGCCGCAATTTGAGTTGGCTTGGCCCAAGGAATGTCCTCAAGAGGCGAGCAGGTCTACGGTGGATTGAGAGGTATCAGTGCCCAAAAAATTACAAAGCCAAGAGAGTCAGATTGACTGCACTTGGCCGCCAGATAATTGACGAAGCCCTTACACCTCTAAGACTGCCCAAGGAAAAAGATCTTCTAAGTGAAGAGGCCCTGCGAAAAGCAGTGATGTCTATCTGACTGGTGGTGAGCACCGCCGCCAGCCTGTTTTGAGCATCTTGTCCCACGCGTCGATGGCGTTATGCCGAAGCATTCGCCTGCGGGTTTGCGGCACGGGCGGACGTGGTGGTGCCCAGCCGTAAGTGCGCAAAAGCTAAAACCCCTTTGATTTGTAAGTCACTTCGTGGATTTCTTCTGCAAGTTGCCTGATCGCGATCAATGTGTTGCTGTCCGTATCCGCCTGCCGTTCAGCAATCTCACTTTGAATATTTTGACCAACAATAATAATCGGCAGCAGTACAAGCTGAAGAAACGTCTGTGCTGTCCATGCCACTATCTTCAAAGGATCTTCTGAAGCCAGCGCTTCAGGTAGCGAGATCAAAGCTAACAAGCAAAACGCATAAGCACACCACATTGTCCCCACCTTCTCCGTGACCCAAATAGCGACTCTTTTGTTAAAACGTCTCAAGGCATTAGATGCACCAATACATATAAATAACCCAAAAGCAAAAGCATTGCAATTGAGATCTTTTGTTCATTTAAAGACAGTGCGGAAGCCAGGTTCAGCTCTATCTCGGCTGCAGGCGATGACATCGGCGACCACATGCAAATGCCATCTCATGGTGGATGGTGCCTGGCGCATGGCTGACGTGATCTGGGTTGATGGCGGTGCCAACACCCCACTGCGCATGGACCGTGGCTGAGTCGGGCTTGAACTGACAAAGCAGTTGCTGTTCAGGACTCACCAGCCAACCCTCACCGCCCGGTTTTTCCGGCGGGGGGTTGGTAGCGCGGTCCTTGTTCGCCATGGGGTGGAGTCTGGCCAGCACCCTCGCCAAACTGAAGCGTTGCCATCAAATGCCCATGCCGGGACCCGCCACGACCAACGTCGAGATGACGTGTCTGCAGGGTCTGGCGGATTTGGAAAGGCTGGAGGGGCCATGGCTTGATGGCCTGGCCACCGGTGATCCTGAAGTGGCAGCCATCACGGTGCGCCTGCTGCTGGCCCACCTGGCCTGGAACAGCAAGCGACTGCTGGGGGCAATGGTGCTGGACCGCCTGGACGTGGAGTTGGCCACCACCCGGCTGGATGCCGATGTTTGCCACGCTGTCGTTGACAACAGCCCTTTTTGTCAACCGGGTTGTCAACATGGCAATGATTCAAGCCCAGCCACTGCTTGACCGTCTTGCTGAAATCCCTGATATAGCAACGGGTTCTAAGCGCCTCGTGGTTGTCATGGGACAGCTTGGAGATTTTGACTCGATCGAATATGCCCAGGCGTTGGTGCCGAGGCTTCCCCAGTTGGCGGCGGTCGGGATCAAGGTTCAGTTGTTCGGCATTGGCAACGCTGCTGGCGCTGAGCGCTTCGCTGCCTTCACGGGGTTTCCCCTGCAGCAGCTGATCGTGGATTCTTCACCGGTGTTGCATCACTCCCTTGGCTTGGAGTCCGGGCTGCATCTGCCTGGTGGGCCATGGCCTGGCTTTCTGCTGATGTGCGCTGGTGTGGGCTCACCGGGCACCTTGCGTGAGGTGCTGCGTGGTTACACCGGTGATCGCTCAGCTGCCCAGATCTTCGATGACGAGGAGTGGATCGAGGCGTTTCCTCTGCCCCGCTTTCGTGGAGGTCTGTTCCGCCGGGCCGGTGGCGCGGGCTTCCAGCGACCGTTCGAGCTCGCCACCAAGCGTCTGCGCAACATGAACGAAGTGCTCCGGCACTGGCGCACCTATGTGCCTTGCGATGACTACATCACCCACCGCGGTGCCACGGTGCTGCTTGATGCTGACGACAGCGTGATTTACAGCCATCGCGATCAAAGTCTGCTGGGTTATTCCGCCACCATGCACCGCCCCCTGGCGTTTCTCGATGCTGTCTTGTCTCACCCCTGACCTCAATCGGCGGAGGGCTCGCGATACACCGCTAGGGCCGCCACCAATCCACCGATGAAGCCTGCACTGTGGCCGATCCAGCTCACGCCGGCGGGTGAAACGCCGGGGATCAAGGCGATCAGGGCTGAGCCGTAGAGCCAAAACGCCACAAGCCCCAGGACGATGGACAGGATGCGACGTTCAAGCCAGCCGATCAGCAGCAGGTAGCCCAGGAGCCCATAGACCACACCGGAGAGTCCATGACTCCGTGTAGGCCAGAACAGGGCGACCGGAATGTTGATCACCAGCACGGACAGCCAGACGCTCAGGTAATCGCGCATTCCCCTGCTGAGGACCAGCCAGCTCAGGGGCAGAAAGGCCAGGCTGTTGGAGATGAGATGTCCAAAACCAGCGTGACTGATGGGGGAGGTCAGGACCCCCCACCAGGGTTGATCCGGTCCCATCGGCAGATTCCACTGCCCCGCAAAAATCAGCTGGTCGATCAGCTCCTGCCCCCAGGCCACCGCCAGGATCAGCAAGGGAAGCAGCAGTCGACCGCGCATCGTCTTGCGCCAATGACCACAATGATGACGCGAAAGCTGGGCAGATGATCAGAAGCGACGTCGACGTTCTGGTGATCGGCAGCGGCATTGGCGGACTTTGTGCCGCAGGCTTGATTGCCCGCGCTGGCCGCGAGGTGCTGGTGCTGGAAGCACACCACCAACCCGGTGGGGCCGCCCATGGATTTCAGCGCCAGGGCTATCACTTTGAATCCGGTCCTTCCCTCTGGAGTGGTTTGGGTCGCTGGCCCAGCAGCAATCCGTTGGCTCAGGTCCTGCGTGCGTTAGGGCAAACCTTGGAGGTGATCCCTTACCGAACTTGGGATGTGCTCTTGCCGGAAGGTGATCTGCGCATCGCTGTAGGGCATGACGACTTTGAAGGCGTGGTTCGCGGCTTGCGGGGTCCCGAGGTGGCCGCTGAATGGCGGCGTTTTGTCGAAGCCCTTCGGCCGATTGCTGCCGCCGCTGATGCCCTGCCCCTGCTGGCCCTGCGGCCCGGGGTGGATGGCATGGCGCAATTGCTGAAGCGCGGCGGGCGCTTGTTGCCGCACCTCACGGCGATGCGTCATCTCTCCGGTTCCTTCGGCCCCCTGGTGGATCGTCACCTCACCGATCCCTTCCTGCGCCATTGGGTGGATCTCCTCTCCTTCCTGATCAGTGGCATGCCGATGGGAGACACCAATGCGGCTGCCATGGCCACGCTGTTCGGCGAGTGGTTCGAACCGGAGGCCCATCTCGACTACCCCGTTGGTGGAAGTGCTGCGGTGGTTGAGGCCTTAGTGCGTGGATTGAAGGCCCATGGGGGCAACTTGCACACTGGTGTGGCTGTGCAACAGCTGCAGGTGGAGGGGGATCGCGTCGTGGGTGCGACGCTGGCGGATGGAACGTCGATCGCGGCGCGGCAGGTGATCTGCAATGCCGATATCTGGTCCACCCTTGCGCTGCTGCCGGACTCCGTCGCGCCGAAGTGGCAGCGTCAACGCCAGGAGACGCCGGCCTGCAATGGCTTTCTACATCTGCATTTGGGCTTTGATGCCACGGGGCTGGAGGATCTGCCGATCCACACCGTCTGGGTTGATGACTGGGAGCGTGGGATCGACGCCGAACGCAATGCCGTGGTGTTGTCCATCCCGTCGGTGTTGGATCCTTCCATGGCTCCGCCGGGTCGCCATGTGCTGCATGCCTACACCCCGGCCAGCGAGCCGTGGGAGCTCTGGGCTGATCTGGAGCGCGACAGTGAGGCGTATCAGCGGATGAAACAGGAGCGATGCGCTGTGTTCTGGCGCGTGCTGGAACGACGTATCCCCGACATTCGCGACCGCTGCGAGTTGATCATGGAGGGAACGCCGCTGACCCACAGCCATTTCCTCAATGTGCATCAAGGCAGTTATGGCCCTGCGCTTTCAGCCGCTGAAGGGTTGTTCCCTGGGGTGTCGACGCCCCTTGCCAATTTCTGGCTTTGTGGGGCCAGCACCTTCCCCGGCATAGGAATCCCTCCCGTCGCGGCGAGTGGTGCCATGGCGGCCCATGCCGTTCTCGGTCGGGAGACGCAGAACCGTCTGCTGCGAGAGCTGGAGATTTGAAACAGCTGCGTCATAACCTCCCTTCGGAACGCCCTCTCAGTCCATGAATTCCAACGCTCGGATTGATTCGCTTCAGCTGATGCTGACCGATCTGCGCATGCGCAACGAGCCGATCCGTCACAAGGCGGCGTTTCGTGGCTGCCAACCGGAATTCCAGGCGTTGGTCAGCCGTTTAATTGAACAGTTGGAGGGAGAACTGCTCGAGGAGAAGCAGCGTTCCCGCGCAGCGTCACGCCAGGCGTGATTCTGAGAGCAGGTCGCGCCACTGCGCCTCCTGCAGGGCCGCCTCCGGTGTGCCCTCTACGGGGAAGTGAGTGAGGAACTTCTTGTCCTGCGAGGGCTGGTAGGGCCCCTGTTTCAGCTCAAAAATCACGCTGTCGGCCTCCAGGGCCACCAGGGTGTGGAACTGATCTTCTTCAACCTCGATGCCATGGGTGGGCCCAGCGGCGCTGAGATGCAGCTGCTGCTGGATGTCGCCCTCCCCGTTGAACAGCAGCAAGCCGATGGCTCCCTGCAGCACCAGGAAGCATTCAAAGCCTGTGCCTGAACCGTTGCGCCGGTGGCGGTGCGGACGCACATAGGTGCCGGGCTGAAGCACGTTCAGGAAACGCTGAACCGGATCCTGCTCCTGGTGAAAATTGTGGTTCACGCGCAGCCGGGGATGCTGCCGGGCTTCGGCGGCCACCCGGGCGAACAGCTGCTGGTCGATGCAGCGAAAGGGCGAGGACTTCATCCGTTTTGCTCAGCAGCGGATCGGTAGGCGGCGGGGACGAGCACCAGAAACAGCAGCCACCAGGCCAACACGCCCAGGGCCAGGGGAAGGCTGATCCACAGGCGATGCAGGAGTCCCCAGGACCCGCCAACCACGAACACCCCTGTGGAGACGATGGACCAAGGCTGGCACCACCAGGGTTTCAGAGACCAGAACGGCGGCTGCTCCCGGGGTGGCTGTTCTGGCGGTTCAGCGGAGGGCGTCGAGTTCACCGGCGGCTTGCATGGCGGCGAGGTTGTCGTAGCCACCAATCACGGATCCGTCGATGAACACCTGGGGGAAGGTGGTCATTCCACTGCGTTGTTGCACGGCCTGGAAGGCTGCGTCGTCGTTGACGGTGGTGACGGTGTGCGGCAGGTCCAGGGTTCTCAGGATGCGTAGGGCACGGCTGCACCAGGGGCATCCGGGAAGAACGGCGATCTCTAGCCGTGGTGTCGAGGATTGCGGCGCAGGGCTGCCTTCGCGTTGCTCAAGCACACCAATCAGCAGGTCGACGCCTTTCTGCACGATGGTCCCTGGCTCCAGGTGGCCTCCCCAGACCTGGCAGGCCCCATCCGACAGGCTCAGGTGCAGATGAACGCCCTCAGGGGAGAAGGTTCCATTGAGGGTGATGACTTCGAGGTCGCCCTCCAGCACGGTGGGGTCGGCCTGGCCGGGGCATTGAAACGACGCCTTGGTGAGGTTGCCGACCACGCCGAGAACAAAGCCGCTGATGCCGTCCCGCTGGGCCAGCTCTTCAAGGCTGAGGCGCAGATCACTGCCGGGAGCAAGCTTCAGCGGCAGGGAACGCATGGCGCCTCAAAAAGGTGCTCAAGATTACGCAATCATGTTTCGCACGATATTGTGCTTTTATTGGGTGGATATGTTCACGTTATCGTGCCCCTCCTTCAAGACCTGGTTCAGGAGTTGCAGCAGCGGATCGAGGGTCAGGCCATGGCCCCAAGCACGGCTGCGGTGGCGGATGCGGCTGGTTCGGAGCGCATCAATGTCACCCTGCCTCGGGGGGTGATGGATGACCTCAAGCGGCATGCTCTCGCCGAGGGACGCAGTTGCGGAAATTTGGCCGCCTATCTGCTGGAAGAGGCCCTGCGTCGTCATCGTCCGCTGGGCTAAGCAAAGGATCAATCCAGAAACTTGTTGGCGATGTTCTCCGCCTCGCCACTTTGTTGAAGCTTCAGAATCGACACCCCCATGGGCGTCCGCAGCGGGCTCGTTGGCTTGAGCACGAATCCGTAGGTTTCGTCCGACACGTTGAATGGTGCCAAGCGCACCTCAAGATCCGGGTTGTTTTTGAGGTGATAGCGGATGGAGTGTCGATCGAAGATCAAGGCATCGGCCTTGCGTGACACCACCAACTGAACGGCGCTGGCGAGGTTGGGAGCTGGGACAACGCGCATCTCCCGGTTTTCCGCTAGTTCCATTCCATCGGTGCCTTCAACGACGGCGACCCGTCGGTTGCTGAGCTGTTGAGGACTGTCGATCGCTGTTTCGGTGGCGCCTGAGAGAAACAACGTGAACGCCGACGCGAGGCTGGCGGTCAGGGAGGACACCGCAATCAGCGAGATCACCATCCAGGCTCCCGTGATGCCACGGCCGGTGCGCGTTACGGGCGCTTTGTCGCCATAGCCCACCGTCGTCAAGGTCACCAGGGCAAACCACATGCCGCTGCTGATGCCGGGAAGCCAGTCGCGGGGAAACTGTTCACTGTTCTTCTGCCGCTCGGCCATCCAGATCAGGCTGCCAACCACCAACAGCACGCTGATCAGCACCAAAACCGAGGAGATCACGGCCCAGCCGAAGAACACCTGAACGCGACTGAATATGGAGGGTGTTTTGAGGGGAAGAAGGATGCCCTCCTTGCTCAGGAAGTAGGGCTGGGTGAAGTCAATCCCTGGGATGGCAAGTCGGCGGGAGGTGATGCTGATCGGGCCGACGAGCACGTCGATGCTTCCGTCGTCCACCGCTTCAATGCCGGCTTTGGGCGTCGGTTGCTGAATCAGCTTGTAGCTGATGTTGTTGTCTTCGGCGACGCGCCTCCAGATTTCGAGGCTGATGCCGCTGAAGTGACTTCCGTCCTTGATCACGAAAGGAGGTGAGCCACTGATCCCAACCTTCAGCTGCTCGGCCTGCGCAGGAATTGCGCTGCTGATGCAGGCGAGCGCTAGTACGAAGCACCAGCGTCGAAGGGTTGGCATCAGCGCTGTTCCAATCGACGCACGATCACGGCCATTGCAGCCAGGGAACCCGCTAGCGCGATCAGCAGGGCAATGGTCATCGAAGGCTTAGGGATGGAGTGGTGCAGTCAGATTGGCATCTCTGGCTCCGAGTAACCAGTCGGCGACTTCCATCCTCAGGGCATAAGCACATTCGTAACGGCCCGCCTCCTCCAGAACCCTTAACCGTTGTTCGAGTGTTCGAAGAGTTGAAATCGCGAGCTGGTGTGGACCCTCGCTTCGCGCCACAATGAGTCTCATGGAAGTCTCCAAAGCTTGAGGCACGACGTCGGGAATCAGATGCAGCCAGCGCTACAGATCCGACATCTGAACCATTCATGACCCCATTGGAGTGGTCCTGGGGCAAGAGCTCCCTGACGTTTTTGCCCCAGCGGGCGTTATGGCGGGCTGAGGGTCGTGAGCTGTTTGTGGCCGATCTGCATCTCGGCAAAGCCGAGGTGTTCCAGGCCCATGGCGTTCCCATTCCAAGTGACGGTGATCAAGGAACCCTGAATCCACTGCTGGCCCTGTGTCACGCCTGGTCGCCTGAGCGATTGTTTGTTCTGGGTGATCTGGTGCACGCCCGGATTGGCATCACAGCTCCGCTACGGGACACGTTGTTGGCACTGCCTGATCTCTGTGGTTGTCCGGTTGTGCTGATCGGTGGGAATCATGATTGCGGCAGCTGGATTGAAGGCATGCCCCAGCAGCCATCACAGCGGCTTGGCAATCTCTGGTTAAGTCATGCCCCTGAACGGGTTCCGGAGCCAGGTTTGTTGAATGTGTGTGGCCATTTGCATCCCATGACCCGGCTTCGCAGCCGTTCTGATCAGTTGCGTTTGCCCTGCTTCGCCTTTGATCCGGACGGTCCGCGTCTTGTGATTCCCGCGTTCGGACAGTTGACGGGAGGCCATGACTGCGGCGACCGTTACCGGCAATGGCTGGTTGCTGACGGCTCCATCATTCCTTGGTTCGAACAACTCCCCCCCCACCGAGAGCGAAGGATCGCGTGACTCAGCCTGCTGAGTTGCGGACCGGACCCAAGCGGAGCAGGCAGCTCCGCAAGAGATGGCTGCTGCTGGCGATGCCGTTCGTGGTTTTCGGCGGCTTGATTGCTCTGGCGCCTGTCGCTCCCGAGCGCTCCGATCGCGGTGCCCGGGATGTCAGCCCTGCTCAACAGAGACGGTTGGATGCTGAGCCTTTCAGCTACATCCCAGACGACGAGGTCTACGCCCTAGATCTCGATCCAAGACGGGTGCGGTTCGGGTTGCTGGAGGGCTGGGATCGTGAACAGGACGCTTACGAGGACAGCGCTGCTCTGGCCTATGTCTCAGGCCCCATGTATGAGCGCCATGTGGACAATGCTGGCCGTGAGATCACTGTGCCTCTAGGCGATCTCAAATTCGGGAAAAAGGTCTGGCGTGGGCGGAACCGCACGGCCTCACGGCAGCGTGCCTATGTCGGCATCCGCCATGACGGCAGCATTGATTTCGGCTATGGGGAGCTGACCGATACCCGCAGCCAGACCTACGACACCTTCATCGGTGGCCTCCACAGTCTCTACAACGACCTCGAGGCGCCACCCGAGAGCTACAAGGGGGCTTACAGCATCAGCATGGGCCAGCGAATCCGTTACTACCTCCCGCGGATCCGCATGGTGATGGGACTGCGGCAGGACGGTCGCATGGAAGTGTTGATGAGCCGTGACGGTCTGACCCTCGAACAGAGCAAGGAGCTGGCCCATCGCAGGGGCTACCTCGCGGCTTACATGCCGGATCATGCGTCGAAGAGTCGGTTCATCATTCCTGGGGTCAAAGGATTCACCGAAGAGGACGCGAACTGGATCAGTGGTGGGGCGACCAGCTTTGTGCATGTGCCTTACATGCTGCGGTTGAGCCCGCGCCAGATCCCTCTGCAGGGCAACCTGATCGCTGGTCTGACGCCAAAACTGGTGATGGATGAGGCCTGCAATGGCCCGGCCGACTGTGTGTCGTCCTTCGGTAACCATCTCGCTGATCGCGCCCTGGCGGGGTTGAACAGGGTGATGGAACAGGGTGTCGAACCCTTGGCCAGGATGATTTGGGGACCATCAACCCCCATCAAGCCTGGGGCCCCTGCCGATGCCGGTGACGCTGGGGTTGATGTGGATCGCGCTCCTTTGCGGGAACCCCCCATCACGGCGGATCCGTTGGTCTTGCGGGAGCAGCCTGCCTTGATTCGGGAGCTGGAACCTGCCGAGCCCGATCCGGATGACAGTTGGATCGAGCCGCAGCCTTTCGCGCCGTTACCCCCCGATCTGCCGCCGCCGATCGTCCTCGATGAGCCCACGGCCAATCCCGCAGAGGTTCTCCTGGCGGAGCCTGTGGATGCAGTGACCTCTGATCTCCTTCAGGAGGCGCCGCCGCCACCTGATCTACCGCCCCTCCCGCCGGTGCCCCTATCGGTTGAGCAGGATTGAGTTTTGGAAACCGAGTGGTCCTGGTGGCCCATTCCCGGCACGCAACGGCGGGTCTTGGTGGCGCGTCTGCCCCAGCCCTCGACGCGAGCCGTGCAGCGGGCGTTGAGTGACACACTCACCTGCCGGCTGTTCGCCGATGCAGGACACGTCGTTGCTGTGGATGACATCGGCCGCACGATCTACGGAAAGCCCCAGGTGCGTGATCACCCATTGCACCACAGCATTTCCAACACCAGGTCACTCACCATCGGGGTGTTGGGGCCCGGTCCGATTGGCGTTGATGTGGAAGTGCTGGATCGGCCTTTGCGCGTGGCGCCCGATCTCTTGACGCAACGTCTGTTTGCCTCTGCCGCTGAAGCAACGGACTGTTTGGAGCATTGGACGCTGATTCAGGCCTGGACGGCGAAGGAAGCCGTGTTGAAGGCAGCGGGGCTGGGGCTCGCTGGAGGCCTCGCCAACGTGAGGATTGCGCCGGACGGGGCCGCGGCACGGCTGCATGGCTTGCGCTATTCGCTCAGCCTGTTGAAGCAGGAGGGCTTCAGCGTTGCTGTCGCAGAGTGCATCCGTGGCTAGAGGAAGGGATGGAGCATCGGAAAGCAGCGTGGTAACTCGACTTCAGCAACGTCTCGCCGAGGCCAACAATTTTCAGAAAGCGTTGATCACGTCCCTTCTCGCTTGGGTGGCCCTGGGAGTTTGGAGCTATCTCATCGTCGTCCCCATCCTGTCGGCCGTGGCATTTCTTTGGCTTGGGGTGACCGGCTGGCTCGTCTGGCAGATCTGGCGCAAACCAGCCTCCTGAGAACTTAAGAAATGAGGTTCAACAACTTATGATTCTCGACGATTTTTGGTTCGGGTTCGGTGGAATTCACGGTAGTGATTCTGAGTGAGCAGGTCGGCTCATATCCACAAATTATTTGGACCGAGTGGAAAGATCGCAATCGCAAGCAGATGAAAAGTCAGGGAGATCTCTGGTCGATGGCAACACTTTCTGGAGCCACAATTTGGGATTGTTTGGAGAGCAATCAAATTGATCGCCTCCATCTCGTTCAATGGAAGCCTGCCGAGGATTCGATGTATCAGGTCAGCCTTCCGCGCAGGTGAAGTCTCTGTTGGAGTTGCAACCCCTGCGGCTCATCAGCCGTTGGCTGGCTTCGTGAGCTTGTAGATGTTCAAGGCAAAGAGGGCCAGTCCAAAGCTGCCGAACAGGACGAGCAGGTCTTGGGTGCTGACAGCCATGGCTCTCGTTACAAAACTATGTTGACTAATGTAACGGAGGCGCAGGGATGCGTCATCTAGTCGTTCCTAGGGGGCCGTGGGCGGTCCTCTTTTTTATGACCTACCCCTTTGGTGCCACGAAGACAGACCTCGAGAAAGCTTTTCGCCTCCCAGACGCCCCTTCCTCTGGGGAAACTCAGGACCATGAGCCTGCTGCCCTGTCTGAGTCAGAGTTGGCAGTCGTTTTGCACGAACACCCAGGCGTCTGAAAGTCGTCTTAATGAGCTGCGTGCATTAGGAATGAGCTCAAACAAACTTCGCCCTTCTTGAGGGCACACCTCTGAACTGCATCGGGGCTTATGAGCCGGTGATTCAATTTGTGGGCAGATTGTGGGCAGATTTTGATCCCAGCGTGATTGTTGATGGCATGCAGGTGTCATCTCGTACGCGTGGGCAAGCTTTGTCAGCCGGTGTCGGTTGATGTGTGGTCTAGAAGTTCACGAGGAGAAGCGGTTCAATTTTTTCCTCTTGATGACACAGCCGGCAATGCCGCAAATCACTTCGTGCGTCTCGTCGTTTCGTTGGATGTCGGTTGGTTTGTCAACAGTTGCAAGGCGTTTGCCGATCCTGCGAGCTTCCTTGAGCCACTGAAATGTCATCTGGTCAAAAGCCAAGAGGTGGACAGTAAAAAGGCAAGGTCCCACCCCTGCCTCTCCTTCTCACGACGCATGAGGAAGACCTATGAGCTACCTCAGCTCCACTGTCGACCGATTTGATGCAAAAGAAATCGGTTCAACAGCTCATTGCCAAAGGGTCGTCAGCCAGTGCGCTCTCTCGGGTCGCTAAGGGATGGTTGTTGATGTGCTTTCTTCTTGTTTTTTTGGTAGCAACCAAGAAACAGAACGTTCGTATCGCGTCTGGTTTCTCCTGCGCTTCACTGGGTCTACATACCTGATTGGAGAGCTACATCGTTCGCGATGTCTGGTCTTTCCAGTCGTCTTTGGCTTCTAGGCCGCGGTAAACCAGGAGCAGCACGTTCCAACGCGGTAGGCCAGGAGGATGAAGACCCCGATGGCTGCTGTGCTGAACGAAATTCCCATGGCTAGCTGACGGTTCTTCTCTTCAGCGGCCAAGTCGAATTGGGATTCGTTCAATGAAGATCTTCCGTTGCAAGGAAGCGTAGGCCATTTTGTATCGGTCGCGACACTTTTGAGTGGAAATACTGATGAACGTTGGCGCTCGATCTGGCAGGGTTTTGAGTCTCCGCCATGTCGTTGCCTGGAAAGCTCGCCGTTCGTGGGGCTGAGTTTTGAACAGCAAGGTTGGTTTTAGAGGGGACAGCCCCTTTGCATGCGCTCCATAGGCCAATGCAATGCCTTCACTCAATACCCCGGGTTAACCCAAGAAAGTCACGTCTCTGCGCGGTTGATGGACCTGACGGGAACGAACGCAGTCGAGCAGGATGCTCGACTCGCTTCCGCTTTGATTCTGTGGGCTGACATATCGATGCTCTCAAGCCGCCACATCGACATCCTCGTAGCCCAAGAAATTCACCACTTTCCTCTCCTGTCTTGAGGCAAGTGCTTCTTCTGCTAACCGAATGAGCTGTTGCTCTCTTGCTTTGATAGCGGTTTGCCACCTCCTCTTCGGCTTCTGATTGACAATCATGATCGAGCCCCTGGGCGGCAGGTACTTAGCTGGATTCATTCGAATCGCTTGGACGATGGAGATTAAGGATCTATTTCTTCTCAAATCGATTGTTTACATACTTATTTAAGTAGGTTCATGCTGATACCTAACTTTGGTATCTCATTGAACACTTGAAGGGCTGAGGACTTGTTGTTGCAGGATCCACGGCCTGCCTGTCATCGCTTGACGCATACCAACGAACTCTGAACCCTCTCTCTGCGTGGCGTTGGCATTGCTTTGTGGTCATCGTTATTTCATAAATCGGGAGCCCACGATGATGCCTCCGTCAAAAGCGCAATGTACTGCGCCGACAGGTGTTTGAGAACTCAGGCTTGGTCTATTTGTCTACAAAGTCCACCACGGAAGCTGGCGATACACACTCACTCGATCAAGCCAATCCAAGCGCTCAATGCTGCCCCCAGTCGAAGCCGAATCGCTTTTGAGCGGCAGTCTCCATCTCTTTCCGGATTTGTTGCATTGCCTCGCGGGCAAAGGCCTTCTCATTCTCCTGGGCGGTAATGATCTGCTTCGTGAGGGCACGTAGCTTTTCAATGTCCTTACAACTGTCAATCTCCCTGAATGCGGCTTCTAGATGAAACCTTTGTTCAACTGATAGATGGTGGTTGGTCATCAGAAAAAGTGAGGCTAGATACAGCCCTGGTTTCAAGCCAGGGCCGCTTGGGTGTTAACGAATAATCAGGCTGCAGAAATGCTAAAAGGTGCCGCCGGATAGCTTGTTGGCATTGGATCGGATTCGCCCGCAGCAAGAGCTTTGGCACGACGATACATGTCGCTTTTGGTTGCACCTCGGGCTTCCATTGCTGCAGCAACGACTGCCCAATTACGGATTTCAGTTGACATCTTTTGAAAAATATTGACTGCACAAATGTCGCAAGAACTGCATTCAACTGTGAGGTGGATAGCCGCCTGCAGGCCGAACCACAGTGACGGCAAGTGACTGCTAGCAAATACGGATCCAGCTTCTCAATTCAGAAGACCCCTGTTGCGCTCAGGCAAATCAATGTTGTTGCTAGAAGCACCCAGGCAACCAACTGCAGCCACTGTGTTAGTGGAGTTCCCATGGCTCAGTTGAGTGGGTCGTCCCATAGAGGTGGCTCGTCAAACTCCTCCAAAAGGGAGTTGGCTTCCAACTCTTTGCCCATCACAAGGAGGCGCACAATTCTGTCCCAAATAAAACGAGTCAGGTCTTCTGCCTCTCTCCCCTGGTGCCCGGTCTCGAACTTGATGGGCGGGACATCGCCTGTGTCGTCGTGGAACTGTGTGGTCAACGCCACGCGGTAGGAGGCTGCTACATCTCCGTCGTAACCCTCCTCGATTTGCAGATGACGTATCAACGGACCCCGTTCCCTTCGTCAAGTTGAAAAGCAGACATTGCTTCGCCCTCTGCAAAGCAAGGAGGCATGCTGAAGGCATGCAAGCCAAGACGTCAGAAGGTTTAGAGGTCCTCGTTGCTGTGGTTGTCACTGCTGGCTTGGTGGCAGGCAACCTCGTTTTGTTCTCGCCGTTGCGCGTTGATAACCGTATACAACCTTCCTCAGCAGTCCAAAAGATTGAATCCACACCGCGGTGACTTCAGCCTTGGTTGGATCGTTCACCAGTACATCAGCCAATCTCACTGGCTTGACCAGCATGGGGCAGGTGACTGGCTCCCTCTCATGGCGGCAAGACAGTTCAGGACGTTCCGATTTTCCATCCGATTCACAAACTGATGGAAGTCAACCTTGGTCTTCTGATAATCAGGGTGTTGTCTGAAAGGAGCACACATCAGCTTCACAAGTTCGTGTCGTTCTGGCTTTAGTTCCAGGTTGGGTAGTTGAATCATGTCCCTCTGGTGACCTACCACCAGTGTTTCCAGAGCTTCGAGAGATGACATCCCTGAAATAGGGGAGCGGTCCAAATGAATCAATCCCTCAGATGGGGGAAGTCATTCCCTATTGATGCAGCAATGCTGTGAATACAGGGGAAAACCTATCAAAAAAGCCAATAAGAACCATCATGAAAAATTTCACACTGCCTTTTCTGGCCGGCGTAGCTGGCGCCTTTGTTGCTCTCGGTGTCGCTATCTCCACTCCCCCAAAAGCAGAAGCTGGCGGGATCTATCGGAATAACAATGGCGGTGGCGGGGTTTTGTTTGATGCAGCTGACCACTGCCCAGCTTGAGATGAGTAATTCCAACTACAGCGAGTCAAGGGAATCAGGCCGATACTCCGTCCAACGGCAAACGGCTTGTGACCCCTGAGGAGCAGTACGTGAAATGTATGGATGCTGCCTATGCCGCTGCTGATCAAGAGACTTGCCACAAGATGATGCGAAAGGCAGAAGGTGTTCTGCGAGGGGAGTTTGGTGCTGAGCATGCAGCCGATGGTGCTGGAGAGGAAGCGTTCGCAGCCTGAAGGGACTATCCCCTTGTTAGTCCTAAAAGAACGAATTCAATTTCGACCCTGTGTGGCGTTGCAGTTGTTGCTAGGCAGTGTTAGCGCTTTTAGTTGATTTACCTTGAAAAGAGTCGTCAGCCTGCCAATGGGACTTCTGGTGAATGCATTAATTGTGTCTCCCGCTTGCCCAAAAAGTTTCGAAGGAAAACGTAAGTGCAATCAACACCGCCAGGATGCGCGCTGAATCCATTAACGGTGGACTAAGCAACTACAGAGCAGCGAAATGTATGTACGCCACAGGTAAGGGAGGGGGCGACTGCTTGAAAAATGCCAGCGACGGCTTCTTGTTCGTCTTTGATGGTGGCGCCCCAGGCTGGCAAGAGGCAGCTTGAGCCACCAACGGTTGAAACTGAAATCCTGATCTCTGATGACGGAGCTTCTGTCTTGGAGGTCGTGTACAACGGCGATCCGCGTTAACCGAGACCCCCCCCACACACACCACCACATGTAGTGGCCAGGCCACAAAAAAGCCCGCTGCTGGAGCGGGCCGGATGATGGGGGCGTTCAGACTACCCCCAATAGCCGCTACATGCAGGGTCGCAGTCTTTGGAAAGACAATCGTTATGCAACTACACCACAGCATTAAGTGACTTTGTAGAACACCACATCTAGGGCATCTATGAGTACTATTCTTCCAACGCATCAAGATTTGGTGCAGATGGCCGGGTGATGGGGATTGCTACGGCTTTGAGAACCACTCCACATCTGGGGTGGTTTTTTTGTCTGCACCGAGCGTTTTATACCGACCCTGAATTTTGGATCAAGGCGAGGCAGCCGCCGTTTGGTCAGCTGTTGAGCTGCACCCAATGACCTTGCGAATTTCAACCGCTCTCCATTGAGCCCCTTTGATGCCAGTCAGCCTGGCCTCACAAGTGCTGGGTCTGGCTTAGGGGTGATCCACTTGAGTCTGTTGGCAGGAGAGGCGAGCGCTTCGATGTCGTTCCCTGCCGCTTGCTTCCATGGCCTATCGCTTGGGAAGAGCTGCAGGGATTGACGAGCTGCACACGAGATCCCCGAAGCTGCTGAGTGGAAGCACTGGCCGGTGGGCTGAAGATGGTGGGGCGGTATCCCTACGCCCCGCACTCATGTTCAAGGCTTTGCCCTATGCACTGTGGCTTTTGTGCAGAAAAAAGCCCCGGTGTTCGATGCCGGGGCTACCGCCTCTCATGACGTGACTCAGGTCTAGCAGGCTGCGTAAGTATTTATGCGTACGGTTAATACGGTCTTCCAGTAAAAAGCCTTCGCTAGCGAAGCGAAGGCGGGCATTGAAGTGGGCGATCAAGCTGGCAGCGCTCGGCGGGGGTGATGCTGAGGTCGCTACGAGGTGCAAAAGGGGAAGGCAGCGGTCGTTGTTGCGATCCTCGATTCGATCCGACAAGAAACTCTGAGCAAAGCCACACTGGCGACATGGCAAATAAACCCTGGTTCCAGGCCAACATCCATGCTCCCGGCACAGGCTTTGCGCTGTTGGTCATCGCGTTCTGCTTGCTGATTCAGACCATTCCATCGGCGATCTGCGTATTGACCCCAAGAAATGGATGGGATCCACCGCTGTCTCCAGAGAGGGTCAGATACTGCAAGGGCGGTTAATTGAGAGGCCTCTGAAGCAGGAATATTCCGATAACCAATCCAAGCGGAACACCTCAGGCAGTCACGTTCAGGTCATGACCTGCGACACGCGCAGTAACCCTCATTGGGTTGACAAAGGGTGCATCATCAATATGTTCGCTGTGAACTTTTCGATGACAAACGTCCGCGAGATGGTCAACCTCCATCTGCCAGTTGTGCTCAAAGTGATCAACAGTGCTGCATTGGTCGTCATTGCATTGTCTTCCCTCTGCGCGGCTGACTCTCTGAAAGAGATGGCAGGCGAGGGTGCTGCTTCAGCAGTGATTGTCGAGACGGACTGAACGTCTCAGTAGGAAAGGGGGCGTTTCGCTCGCCCCCTTGAAGGCCGTGAGTCCTGCTTCCCAGGCTGAATCAGTCATTCAACTCATCTGTTGTCTAAGCCGCATCAGAGCAGATGGGATTGAGTGGAGCGACTGCTTGAACATCTCCGAGGAAGCGACCTTCGCCTTCTGGCTCGACAGGGTCAGTACCCAAAGAATTGGCGCAAACTCTTGGCAACGACCTGGTAGAGGGAGATGGGCTGGGTACCTAAAGAGAGGTAAAGCCTGGTTGCTTTTGTAGTAGTGCGCTACAGACTTCAATTTGTACGGTGCAGAGACCGTGCGCTGGAGGGTCGGGGGTGGTGCCTCGGCCTTTTTCTTTGGTCGGCCTGCCGAGGTTGATCCAGAGGGCTCCACCACGATTGAGTGACATGGCACAACAAAGCCTGTTACTGCGCTGGGCCGAGTGAGGTGTGACCACGTCATGTGGTCACGTCTGATCCATGCCTCAAGACTCCCTGCATTGCCCAGCTCCTGCTGGGAGAACTTGTCGCAGCACCACGCTCCAAGGATCCTGACAGCTTCAAGTGTTGGCTATGCGGCGGCATCCAAGACCTTGAGGAGCCAGTTGCGACCGAGCTGCTTTTGGGTTGGTATCTGGGGATGAGCCTTTCGTCAGATCGGGGCATAAAGCTTGCTGGAAAAATCCTTCTCTCAGCTGATTTCCCTTGTCGGCGATGGCCAAATCACGCATCTCTTTCTTGTTGATTTTGTTTGGATGAGTGTTGAGCTTGAATTTGAACATCTCCTGGCCTTCCTTTCTCCTAGAGACAAGTATTGCATCAGTCTGATTTGTCGCCTAAGGGGTGATTCCTTTGGCTCATCACCGTCAGGAATGAAGGTTTTTTGTTGTTTTGACGTCGCCGCTTTTCTGGGGATTGCTTTCGCTTTTAAATAATCTCTGAGAAGGTATTCCAGGAGCGCATATAAACCAGTTTTATTCCTGAAAGCTTCGCCGGGTCAATGCTATTTCGCGGTCAATGCTGTGCCCTTTGTTTCGCCTCTTCGATCATCAAAACCGATCAGCGCTTGAACACGCCGTTGCAATCTCCAGGGGCTGGTTTCACAAAGCAGTGACCCTCTGGTGACCAATATCCAAGGGCCGGAAACGAAAGGCCTTGGGCCCGTGCTTCGGCGTTGACAGCAGCAACACCTCGGGCCTGGATCAGCACGTTTCCGTCGCCATCAACAAGGTCAAGGAAGTCATTTTCTTTGGTTTCCTCCGTCGGGTTGGCATGCCCATGCAGGGGAACAACCGCAACCACACAAGCAATCAGTAGGAAGCGCAGCATCGAACTTGAAAGGGAATAAAGGAGATCAGTTGCTGGTGACGACCACAGGTGTACCCACCTTGATCCGGTTGTACACCTGAATCACGTCGGTGTTCAGCATGCGGATGCAGCCAAGGCTGACTGCGGCTCTTAATTTCACCCAGTTGGGCCATGCGGTGCCGTGGATGGCGTATTCGCCTGTCCCGATCTGCACGTAAGCCACGTAGCGCACTCCCACGGGGTTCTTCGGACCGGGAGCAATGACCTTGCCCTTCTTGTGATACACGGGCTGCGGGTCCATTTTGGTGACCGAATAGCTTCCCGCCGGAGTCGGTGATTCCGGTGCGCCGATCGCCACGGGGTACTTGCCAATCACCTTGCCGTCATCAAGGAGGGTGAGATATCGGTCTTTGAGGCTGATCTGGATGGAGGTTTCGGCTTGCGCCGGAACCACGGCCATCGCGCCAAGGCCCAACGCCGCCGTCAGGAGGAGTGAACGAAGCTGCATCGGTTTGCGCAACAGGCGACCGCAGGCATTTTGACCTATTCGAAAGGGGCTAGCGTCATCTCGTCGCTTTGCCTGTGCCTGAACGATGACCCGCTGCTCCTCAATCAGCCGTGTCTTGGCCGCTGGGGCGGCTGCTGTTGTGTCTGCCCTCGCGTTCAACATGCCCTCCAGGGCTGGCTTCACGGCCGAGCAGCTGGCCGGTTTTGAAGTCACCCATCTGCGTGGTGTGGTCAATGCCGTGCTGCCGAAGCAGAAGGTGATCGAGGTGATCGATCCAGAGGGTCATAAGGAAATCGTCACGGTCGGAATCGACATGGCGCCGCTTCGCCTTCGCAAGGGAGATCGCGTGGATGTTTCCGTGTTGGACGGCCTGGTGGTTGATCTAGATCGCAGCAAAGAAACAACGCTGAGCTTCAATCGCGAAGACATCTACATGCCAATGGACATGGGTCCCTTGAAGAAAGGCATGCGGGTGGCCCTGGCTTCAGGTACAGCAAGGGTGTTGAAGGTGTCGGCGACCGACCGCAGCCTGAGCCTGATGGGACCGCTCGGCGGCATCCACAACCTGGATGTTGTGATGCCCAGTGGCAGTGATCTCTTCCCTGCGCTTAAGGCAGGCGATCTGGTCGATTTCCGCTTGATTCAGCCCGTGGCCGTTGGCATTGATCGGGTCTCTTCACCCGCTCAAAAGGCAGGGTCGTCACAGAAACAACCCTTGTTGAGTGCCGTTCCTGCTCGCACCAGCAGCTTGAAGGCCGAGCTGCTGGAGGCATTTGAGCTCTCGCAGGTGAAGGGAACGCTGCTGCAGTTCAAGCCTGGCCAGCAGGTGATGGAAGTGCAGAGCCCCTACGGGCACAACCTATTGATCACCATGGGTGGCGAGCTCAAAACAGCCGGTCTCAGCAACGGTGATGAGGTCATCATCGACATCCTCGACGGGCTGGTGGTGGATCTGCGCAAAAGCTCTGTGAACAACCTCACGTTCACACGCCAAGACGTGATCTTGTCTGAGGATTTCGGTGAGGTACGCAGAGGAGCCCGGGTGGCGATGGCCACCGGCACCGCTGAAGTTGTGAAAATCTCCGAACAAGACCATGAACTCAGCCTGAGGGGGCCTTTCGGAGGGGTCCACAACCTTGATGTTCGCAATGGGCTCAATGGCGATCCGCTCGCCCAGCTCAAGGTGGGTGACTTCGTCAGTTTCCGTTCGATTCAACCCATTGCGATCGGGATTCGGCCGGCCCTCTGATTCAGCCCGCGTTATGGGAGGCGAGGGCACGCACCACATCACCTCGGGTGATCACGCCGACGGGACGTTGGTTCCCATCCAGGACGAACAGGCGTTGCGTTCCCCGTTCATGGAGCTGGGATGCTGCCTTTGGAAGCGCTAGGTCGATCCCACAGCTATGGGAGTCCTTGCGCATGAGATCGCTCACGCTCGTGCCGAGGACTTGGTGCACTTGCTTGTCCCAACTCAGGGGATTGCGCAGGTAGATCACGCTGTCCAGCAGCATGACGTAAGGGCCGGCATCAACGCCACTCTCCCGAACCATCAGATCCTGCTCTGTCAGTTCGCCGATCAGACGCCCTTCCGTATCCACCACCGGCAAACCGCTGACGTGGTGGTCACTGATCATTTGGACAGCCTGCTGCAATGGGGTCTCGGGCGTGACAGTCAGAACGGGCTGCGTCATCACATCAGCCACCGTGAGCTGCAGGACCATGATCGGAGTTGAGCTATCCGCATTCTGAGCGTTGTCTCTGCCTTTGCGTTCGATCGCCAACGGACTCACCGTGGCGCGAGCGGTTGCCGGTCTACCTCTCGTTATCGCGTTGCAGCTGGGCTGGCAGGGCTGGGCCTGGTGGTTGCTGCTGCTGGCGGGTCTCAGTGATGCGGCCGACGGCTGGCTCGCGCGCCGTGCTGGGGGTGGAAGCAGCTGGGGTGCGCGTCTGGACCCCCTGACCGACAAAGTGCTGATCGCGGCTCCATTGCTCTGGTTGGCGTCGTCCGCGGTGCTCCCGCTCTGGGCCGTCTGGTTGCTGCTTGCCCGTGAATTACTGATCTCGGGATGGCGAGCCCAGGCCAGTGATGGGGCGCCTGCATCGTTGTCGGGAAAAGTCAAAACGATTCTTCAGTTCGTCAGCTTGTTGTTGATGCTCTGGCCCTCCGGCTGGATCGGTTCTCCCTGGCTGCCGAGCCTGGGCTGGTGGCTGTTCTGGCCATCCCTCGCCCTGGCTCTGAGTTCAGCTCTCGCCTACATCACTCCCCGATCAGCGCCACGTCAGAACTGAAGTCCGGCTCAGCGGTTGGGTTCAGGGCATAGTCATTGGTGTAGCTGTCGGCCAGGCCCTTGGCCAGGTCAAAGCTTGGTTGCCAGGCCAGTTCGCGTTCGACCCGAGTGATGTCGGTGAGGAAGTGATTGAGCCGTAAAGGGAAGGCCTTTCGGGCCTTCGGGTCGAGCTCGCTGGGATTGAAACTGCGCAGGTCGAGGCCGTCGGGATCACGACCGCAAGCCACCGCTGCTGAGCGAATCAGGCCCCGGAAGGTGATGCCCTGCTTACCGGAACAGTTGTAGATGCGGTTGGCTGCAGCATCCACCTCGATGCAACGGGCCATCGCTTCAGCCAGATCCTCTACATGGCCCAGTTGGGTGATGGTGCTGCCGTCGCCGGGGAGCGGAATCGGTCGGTTGTGAACGATGCGATCGAAAAACCAGCGTTCGACGGGGTTGTAGTTGCCAGGGCCGTAGATGTAGGTCGGCCGGAAGCTGGTGAAGGCAATGCCTTCACGCCGCAGCCAGGCTTCGGTGTCGGCCTTGCCGGCATGACGGCTCTGCGGGTCGGTGGGGCTGGACTCATCCAAGGGCCACTGGTCGGAGTCGGCGTAGACCCCGGCCGAACTCACGTAAACGAAGCGATGGCTTGGGGCCCCGGTGATGTCCACAACCCGGCTGCTGTCTTCTTGCTTGCGGCCGGAACTGTCGACGATCACATCGAAGCTTCGGCCCTGAAGCGCACTCAATCCTTCATCGCTGCTGCGGTCGCCACGGAGGTGTTCCACGCCGGCCGGGACAGGGTTCTTGCCGCGGGTGAACAGGGTGAGTGCATGGCCCTGGGCCTGCAGGCGGGCTACCAGGGGCCTGCCCACGAAGCGGGTTCCCCCCATCACCAGGATCTTCATGCACTTGGGCCCGAAAAGCGCAGCTATTGAAGCGTGGCGCTGCAGGATGGTGGGTCTCTGGTCCGACCCCGATGGAGATCATCCCCGCCATTGATTTGCTCGATGGAGCCTGCGTCCGGCTTCACCAAGGGGATTACAACCAAGTGACGCGCTTCAGTGAGGATCCCGTCGCTCAGGCCCTCAGCTGGCAGAGCCAGGGGGCGACACGGCTGCACCTGGTGGATCTCGATGGCGCCAAACGGGGTGAGCCGATCAATGACGCAGCGGTGCGGGCCATCACCGCCGCCCTCGACATTCCTGTTCAGCTCGGTGGTGGCGTGCGCTCACTCGAACGCGCCGAAGAGTTGATCGCCTGTGGCCTGGACCGGGTGATCCTCGGCACGGTGGCCATCGAACAGCCGGAGTTGGTCCAGGAGTTGGCCCAACGCCATCCCGGCCGCATCGTGGTCGGCATCGATGCCAACGACGGCCGGGTGGCGACCCGGGGATGGATCGAGCAGAGCGATGTTCTGGCCACCGATCTGGCTCAACAGTTCAGTGCTGCCGGCATTGCCGCGATCATCACCACCGACATCGCCACCGATGGAACCCTCGCCGGCCCCAACCTGGATGCCTTGAGAACCATGGCGCAATGCAGCGCTGTTCCTGTGATCGCCTCGGGTGGCATCGGTTGCATGGCTGACCTCCTGGCGCTTTTGCCGCTCGAGCCCCTCGGTGTTTCCGGGGTAATCGTTGGGCGAGCTTTGTATGACGGCCGTGTCGCCCTAGGCGAGGCCATCGCCGCGATCGGTGCTGCCAGGCTTCAGGACGTCACCGCAGTGGCTTCAGACATCGCCTGAGCTGGTCTTGGGCCTTATGGTTGATGGATCAGGCACCTTTTGTGGTAAGAGCAGCCGCCACTAAGACCAGCACGCTGTCCCCTCCGGGCAGCTTGCAGCAGGTGTTTGAGCAATGCCGACGGCTGGGAATGCGCCTCAGCCGCCAAAGACGCATGGTGCTGGACCTGCTCTGGAGTGAAAAAAGCCACCTCAGTGCTCGAGATATTTTTGAACAACTGAATCTGAGGGGTCGCAGCATCGGCCATACCTCGGTGTATCAGAACCTCGAAGCCCTGCAGTCGGCAGGCGTGATCGAGTGTCTGGATCGTGCGAGTGGTCGCTTGTACGGCTATAGGAGCGATCCCCACAGCCATCTCACCTGTTTGGACAGCGGTTCGATCGAAGATATCGATGTCGTTCTCCCGCCAGATTTGTTGCGTCAGATCGAACAGCGCACCGGCTTTCATATCGAGTCGTACACGCTGCAATTGAACGGCAGGCGCGCACTGGAGGATTGAGCAGAAGCTCGTTACCTTGAGCCCAACTGCTTGGGTTCAGCGCTTGGCCTCTCCTTCACCGGTGCGGATGTTGCTGCTCGCTCCGGATCTGCTCGGAGAGTCGCTGGCGCTAAAACTCACGTCCGCCCATGACGATTGGGAGGTTGTTCTTCGCCCAGAGCGACTGACGGGGTCTCCGGCCTTGGTGATTTGGTCGATCGACCGCGTGGCCTCGTTAGCGGCGATTCAACAGGAGCTGTTCGCATTGCAGGAGCGCTGGCAACCGGCCCCGGTTCTGCTGCTGTTGCCTAGCGAGATCCGGTTGTCGCGGGAGCAGCTGCTGGGTCTGCCAGCGGCCGGCTTGCTTCAAAATGCCGATTCGCAGAGCCTGCAGAACTCGATCGAAATCCTGCTGCAGGGGGGGCGGGATATTCGTCTTGAGGCCCCTTCGGAGGGGAGGCGCCAAGACCAGACCATGGGCCTTGGGCAGTGGCTGTTGGTGAGTGGGTTGCAGCAGCTGAGCCGCGAGCTCGAGTTGGTGGAAGTCATGCTGAATCCGCCCCCGCAGCAGGCGTTGCTCTTCGCGTTGCTGACGGGTCGTCGTCGCGAACTTCAGTTCGCCAAAGGGCTGCTGCTCTGGCTCTGGGGGCCACTCCAGCTCGGTCTCGAGGATGCAGCACCCCTGACCTCAACGGCGTCATCTTCCCCTGGATCACCGACGACCACGGCGATCAGTCTCAGAGAACGCAATGCCGTTGCTGTCTGGGATGCCATCCGCGACCGCATTGATGGCTCGGTTCAGGCTGGACTGACCAATTCCACCGGTCGTCTTCTAGCGATTGAGGGATTGCATCCAGAGCGGCGCCGGGAGTTGCTGCTGGCCTTGCTGCAACAGCTCGATCAGGTTTTGCAGCGTCTGCGTACCCGCCAGGACGGTACGGCGATGGCGCAGGCTTGGGATTCCCTGCAGCCGGAGTTACGCCAGCAAGCGCTCACCGCCCTGGCGGGCAGCTATGTCCAGATCCCCTGCAATGGGGAGCTGCAACCGGTCGTGGCGTCACTGCTGAGCCGTGCTGATCTCACCGGGGCGGATGGAGAGATGCCTGATCCAACTGGGATGCTGGCTCCGCTGGTGGCAGATCAACCGATGCTGGTGAACGGGTTGCTGTTGCCGGCGGATGACCCCAGGGCATTCCTGCAGCTCGAAACGCTGGTTAGCAATTGGCTGGTCAGAACGGCTGAACTGATTGGGGCAGAACTCCTCGATGCTTGTGGTGACTGGCCTGAGCTGCGTCGTTATCTCCTGCGCGATCCCCTCCTGGCGACCCGAGAACTCGATCGCCTCAGAAATCGCTTGAACACTCAGCTGCGTTGGGCCGACTGGGTCGAGCGCCCGATCCAGCTCTATGAGAGTCAGCGCACCTTGTTTCAGCTTCGGGCTGGTCGCATCGAACCGCTGCTGCTGACGGAGCCCCGTGACAACGAGTTGAATCAGCTCGGTTGGTGGCAGCGACAGGTGGCGTTGCTGTTGGAGGCCAGGGATGCCCTCGCACCGCAGGTGCAGGCCGTGGTGCGTCGAATTGGCGATCTTGCCGTGATCCTTCTAACCCAGGTGCTGGGCCGGGCCATCGGACTTGTTGGGCGTGGCATTGCCCAGGGAATGGGTCGCAGCCTCGGCCGCAGTTAGGGCTCCGGGTCCACAATGGCGATCCGCTGCTTCGGCTTGATGCTTGCTTTGGTGCGCTGTCTGATCACCGTGTCGATCGCGCTGCTGCTCCATGTCGCCCCAGCGTCCGCTGTGTTGAACAGCGACAGCTACGACGGCAACATCTATGCCCTTTATGCCGGCAACGGCTCTTTGGTTCCTCCTCCCAACACCCTGGAGGACTCCCTCGCGGAGGGACGGACAGCTGTGATCGTTTATTACCTCGACGACAGCGCCGTCAGCAAACGCTTCGCCCCGGTGGTGTCGGAGCTGCAACGGCTTTGGGGACGCAACATCGATTTGCTGCCTCTCCCAACCGACCCGCTTCAGGGACGAGAAGCGCTTGGGCCGGCTGACCCCGCCACCTACTGGTCCGGAGCCATTCCTCAAGTGGTCGTGATTGGCACGGATGGCCGGGTTGTCTTCGATCAGAACGGCCAGGTCCCTCTGGGGGTGATCAATAAAGCCATCAGCGCATCCACCGGACTTCCGGCTCCTGATTTGGGCCGGATTAATCAGGAAGGCAGTTTCAACGAAGTGAACATCGAAGTCACGGCGAACTGAGACGCCCACAGCCACGCCGCCTACGCTGCCGGCCAGTTGTCCCGGTCGTTGAGCCGGATCCGCTGTGTCGCTGCTGTTTGCTCCGCTTGGCCTTGGACTTTGTGTGGCCTGGCTTGAGCTCCGTCATCGTCTCCGGCCAGCGTCTCCTTTGCGGATGACTCCCCTGGACTGGCGCGTGGACGAACTGGGCGGCCGTCTCCGCGTTGAAGGTGTGCTGGAGATCAGCAACCCCCATCCACGCATGGAGGTTTTTGTGCCGGAACTGCGGGTCGAACCCGTGCTTCTGGGCTCGTCAGACCCCGCCGGTCTGGAGGTCAAAACGCGGATCATTGCTGACCATCCCGATGAGGAGACCCGGGAAGATGGCTACTGGCCGGCTTACATCGTCAAGGGCCGTAAGAGCACACGCGCCAAGGTCTCGATCGAGATCACCGGTCCTTCTCCCTCCGCTCGGGTCGACAGCCTCTGGGTTGATGCTCACTGGCTGAATTACGGACCATTTGGTCGGTTGCAGCGCCGTCAGGGTGTGCTGGTTCCACTTCGGCGTCCTGAACCACTGCAGCCCGATCAAGCCCGCTTCAGAGAAGGAGAGGGGTGCCGTGTACTGCCGCTGCGAACCCACTTGCTCGGTCCGTTGGATGATGCCATTGCGGTCTTGCGCACCTATGCCGCTGACCTGATTCAGCCCGGTGACATCCTCACCATCGGGGAGACCCCCGTTGCGGTGATCCAGGGGCGCTACCGCCACCCCAGTGAAGTCGAGCCTGGAATGGTCGCGCGTCTGGCTTGCCGGGTGTTCCACCCCACCAGCAGCCTGGCTACAGCTTGCGGGATGCAGACGTTGATCGATCTGGTGGGGCCGACCCGGGTTCTTGCTGCCTTGCTGGGGGGGCTGTTGATGAAGCTGGTTGGTATTTCCGGAGGGTTCTATCGCCTTGCTGGTGATCAGGCCCGTTTGATTGATGACATCACAGGAACCACGCCCCCTTATGACCAAACCATTGTGCTCGGTCCATCCCGTGCCGAGCAGTTCTGTCGTGATGCCTCTGCCGAACTCGGTGTTGACGTCGCCATCGTGGACGTCAACGACCTCGGCCGCGTGAAGGTTCTGGCCTCCAGTCCCGGTTGTGACGAGGGATTGCTGGGGAGGGCCCTGCGTCCCAATCCCGCTGGCAATGCCAATGAGCGCACCCCACTGGTGTTGGTGCGGCCAGGGCTGGAATGAGCGATACATTGTGATCAGTTGGGGTTGGAGGGTGTCCGGTGACAGAGCCCAAGACAACCTCAATTCGCATTGAGCCCCTTAATCCGGCCCATCTGGCGCGGTGGGTTCAAGATGCGCCGGTTGAGCAGCTGTCGCGTTTTCAGGGCTTTTTGATCGGTGAATGGCTCTCTTCAGTGGAGCAGCGCTTCCCTGATCTGCTCCCCAGTCGCTCGCCGCGTTGCTTGCTGGCCCTCGATGGTGACCGCCCAGTGGCCAGCGTTGTTGCCCGGCCGTTCAACCGTCGTGGCAGCTGCTGGATCCTCCAATTGCCGGAGCTGCTTGGCCCGGTTGATGATCACAGTCATCGGATGGTCCAGCAGGCCCTGCTTCAGCAGGCCCTGCAGTCCTGGACGGCCCAGATCTGCAGCTGGGTGATCCGCTGTCCGGCCACCGATGCCGAGGCCATCGCCCTGCTGCGGGAGCTTGGTTTTCAACCGCTTCGCCCGTATCAGTGCTGGTGTCCACCTGGTGGCGAGGTTGAGTCAATGGGCAGCGATCAGCTGCCTGCGGGTCTGCGTTGGGCGGCACTGAACCGCCGCACCGCCCAGTTGCTGTGGCCGATTGAGCAGGGCGGTAGCCACAGCCACCTGCGTCAGATCACCGACCGCCATTGGCTGGATCTGCTGGACAGGAGCGGACCCGGCTGCGGCGTGCTCATGGCCGGAGACGCTGTTCTGGCGGGCTGCATTCGACTCCCCGATGCAGGAGAGGCCGGTCTTGTGGAGCTGATGCGGGACATGGCCTGGGATCCACGGCTGGATCAGGCCCTTCCCAGCGTCTTGAACGGGATCCTTCAACGCGGCCGCCCCCGCGGGCTGCTCACGGCTTTTGACGATGCACCCCTCAGCAAGATTCTGGAGGCGGAGGGTTGGACCCGCGGTGATGAGCAGCTGCTGCTCGGACGCAGCATGTGGCGTCGTCAGTCACCCCAGCGCAACCTGCAGCTGACGCGATCGCTGGATCAGGTGCTGGGTCGTCTGCGGCCCCAGGGCACACCCCTTCCCACACCAAGCCTTGGCGATCGGCGTTGATGCGTCCGCGACCCTGTTCGATCCTCAGCCTGGATGTGGGCCGGCGGCGCATCGGTCTGGCCGGTTGCGATGCTCTCGGCATCAGCGTGACGCCCCTCGCTGCCCTGCGTCGAGGTCGGTTTGATGCCGATCTGATCGTTCTGCGTGCCCACTGCCGTGAACGTTCGGTGCAGGGCCTCGTGGTCGGATTGCCCCTGGATGCTGCGGGCCAGCCCACGGCCCAGGCGGAACACTGTCGGCGCTACGGCCTACGACTGGCCACTGCCCTCGCCCTGCCCCTGGCTTGGGTGAATGAGCACAGCAGCACCTGGGCGGCCGGGGAACAATTCGGGCTAACGGGGGACCGCAGCGGACGTCTGGACAGTGCTGCCGCTGCCCTGCTGCTGGAGCAATGGCTTGCGGAGGGTCCGGAGCTCAAACCGTCCCAACAGAGTGCTTCAAGGTCGGGCGCCGGGGCGGCCGATGGTGGATCCTGAGCCCAGTCAGAGTCGCGTCGATGTCTGAGTCGGGACCCGGAAAGAGCAGCGATCACCCCACCCTGCTGGTCCGCGATCGCGAGGGCCATGACCTGCTGTGTTTCCTGGAACATCTGATTCCCCTCGAGGGGCAGGACTACGCCTTGCTGTCACCGGTTGACACGCCGGTTTCCCTGTTTCGGCTCAATGACGATGCTGAGCCGGTGCCGATCACGGAAGTCGCCAGCAGTGAGCCGATTCTTTCGGTGGCTGATGTGGTGCTCCAGGAGCACGACCTGGTCTTGGTGCGATCGGCGATCACCCTCACGGTGAGTGGTGAATTGGATGAGCCGGATCAAGATGATCTCGATGAGCTGGAAGAGGACGACGACGTTGACGAGGACGCCGAGACCTTTGAGCTGTTGGTGAGCTTCATGGTCGAAGCGGAGGAATACGGCCTCTACATTCCGCTCGACCCGTTCCTCGTTCTGGTGCGGATGGTGGACGGTCAGGCGGTGCTGCTGAGCGACGATGAGCTGGACCGTGTTCAACCTTTGATTGAGGCGGAACTGGAGGAGCGTGAATGGCCGGATTAACGGGACAGCACTGGTTGACTCCTGATTGGGATCCACGGCTCACCATTGCCCAGCTCTCGCTGCCCCATCTCACTGCCCATGGTCTGAGGGCCGCGGTTATTGATGTCGACCGCACCCTTCTGCCCGGTCGTGATGTGACCCTGCCAGGCCCGGTACACGACTGGTTGGTCGATGCAGGCCGCCGCATGCAATTGCACTTGTTCAGTAACAACCCCTCCCGCGATCGGATCGCCGCAGTGGCCGATCAGCTGGGGGTCAGCTTCACCTCCGGGGCTGGAAAGCCGCGCCGTGGAGCATTGCGCTTCGTTGTTCGCGATCTCGCGGTGCCACCGACCACGATCGCAATGATCGGTGACCGCCTGTTCACAGATGTGCTCTGCGGCAACCGCATGGGGCTCTACACGGTGTTGGTCCGACCCGTTCGGGATGACGGCAAGCCCTGTCGCCATGACCGTGTACAGCGGCTTGAACGCGCCTTGGCGCGTTGGATGGGGGCGCCTTCAGCATGACCCTGTGGGTCGTGAAAATCGGCACCAGCCTCCTGAGGGGTGAGACCGCTGCAATCATTGAGGGCTACGCCCGTTGCTTCGCAGCGGCCATGGCCCGTGGTGATCAAGTGGTGCTGGTCACCAGTGGTGCCGTCGGGCTGGGCTGCCAGAAGCTGGCCATGTCCAGCCGACCGGACACGGTTGTGGCTTTGCAGGCTGCTGCGGCCATCGGCCAGGGCGCGCTGATGGCTCTTTATGAACGCGCCATGGCCCGTCATGGTTGTTCGGTGGCGCAGGTGCTGCTGACCCGCTCCGATCTGGCGGATCGACGTCGTTATCAGAATGCTTCGGGCACCTTGAGGCAGTTGCTGAGCTGGGGGGTGATGCCGGTGATCAACGAGAACGATGCCTTGTCGACGGCGGAGTTGCGTTTCGGCGATAACGACACCTTGTCGGCCCTGGTCGCCGCAGCCGTTGAAGCGCAGCAACTGATCTTGCTGACGGATGTTGATCGGCTGTACTCCTCGGATCCCCGGGTCGATGCCGACGCCGAGCCGATCTCGGATGTTCGCCACCCCAGGGATTTGGACCAATTGGAACAGGGGGCTGGGGATGGTGGTCGCT
>NZ_JAKUHI010000016.1:0-42410 GCF_023630615.1 Synechococcus sp. MU1648 | reverse complement strand
CGCCATGGTGTTATCGGAGTTTCCCCTCCATCCAATGGTCCCTGCATGACTATTGGGCGCTGAGTGTCAGCGTTTAATCCGTCGCCGACACAGCAAGCAACGGCCTGACTCCTTGCAACGAAGGCGGGGAGTCAGATCAGCGCATCTCTCAAAAACAAGCCTGCTGATCAGAAGCCCCGTCAGTAATGGCGGGGGTTTTGTTTGCTTGATCGATCACGGCTCAACCTCGGCACCCCAAGCAGGGTCATTGGCTGACCAGCCCAATGCAGAAGCTCTTTCCAGCGTTGTTCTGCAGCATCGCGGAATAAGAGACAAGTCCCTCACCTTCAACCAAGTCGGTGCCTAGAGCTTGCAGCGCTTCTTCAGGTGCTGCCCCTGCTATTGATCTCAGCCATCGAGCCCACAACATCTACCGCTGTTCACCAAAACACTGAACGAGCTTCGGGAGCAGTGCGCGCTGGAGGGGCTGGAGGCTTAACCCTGTTGTCTGTCCGCAGGGGTGCAAACAGCAGCATATTTCCGCCAACCAGCCCCGCAGTCACAACGATTGCGGCAAGCACTTCCAAAGATTCGCTCGGTTCGTTTTGCATGGCTCGTCCATGCAATCTGTCGAACTGAACCTCAAGTGGTTGTCAGTTTTTCAACAACCCAGCCACTCATTAATCAGCTTCCTCGCTTCATCCCGCTTCTGGAGCCCAGCCCATTTCTTTCTGCCAGGTGGGCGCCCAGAGCTTGCACCGCTTCTTTAGATGCTGTCCCTGCTGGAGCTGCTTCTGCCTGAGGTTGCAGCCCACCATCGTGTGGCAGTGCTGATCGACGCCATAGGTGAAGTGCTGGAAAGTCATGCAGACCACACCGCCTTTCCAGTTCTGCAGATCTCGCTCATCAACGAAGTCCCACTCCTCCATCACGACCCTGGCCAGCACAGATGCACTAGCCAGGGTGGCGATGGGCGATCAAGTGGCGGAACCAGCTGCTCGCAGGCAGCCAGGCACGCCACCTCAACATTCGATGGGCCAGGCCATCAAGGCAATGCGCCTTAATGCCGATGACTTTGTGCCCTTAAGGCACAAAACTGAGTGCATCGAAATCGGAGGAACCCATGACGGCCGAAACTCCACCCCAGCAGATTTAAGAAGCAGACTGACTTTCTGGCCCCTGCTCCAACAGTCTCAAAAATGACCTGGGTTGGTCGTTTGGTTAGGTACACATCAGATACGTCACGCCAATCGACGCTCCACTTGCATCGTCTCAGGTGCCCTCGGAGAAAACGACCCAACACCTAGAGCAAATGGCCCCAGGGCGCCTCTAGCCAGAAGCTTCGACCCTCTCTCTCTTCAGCAGTGATGGGTTGAACCATGCACAAACGAGCGAGCTAGGCCGTCTCTCCACCGGGAGGGGCGGCCTTCCTCTTTGGGCATCAGATCTTGCGCCTGATGACAGGCCGAACAGCAGAGGAAAGTAACAAGCAATACATAATTTGAGAGTATCTGTAACCGCACGAACACGTTCCATCGGTTACAAAAAGAGGGCCATTGGCTCTTCTGTCATGTTCGAAAAGCTTGTTGTTATTCAGCTTGGCGCTCTCCTCTTCGCCAACACTCATGATCACGACACGGAGTGGGTGAAGTGGGGAGGGATCGTCGTTTCTATTGCAACGATCGTTGTGGGCGTAGCGACTTAAGGCCGATCGGCCTAATGGTCGACTAACCCTGCATAAGCGAGCTAGGCAGTCTTTCCACCGGGAAGGGCGGCCTTCCTCTTTGAAAAGGCTAGAAATTGTTCCCCTAAGCAGCCTTGCTGTTTTTGCAGGGACGTTCACCTCGCCTCAACTTGAGCCACATCGCTTTCTCCAGAGCCGTGAGCTTTGGAGACGTTTCATGCAAAGCAGCTTGAGCACGTGCCCTGGCCGCAATGATGAAGCGGGCTGTCTTGTCTACCCCGTCGAATGCCATGTCCATAAAGAGGAAGACAGTCGAAAAGTAGAGACCCGAAATGAGCGCGCATCGAATGACAGTGAGCCCTCACTTGAGCGAGTGATCATTGGCTCGAATATCTACAACCCCAAGAAGCTCGCTCCCACCGACCGGCATATTCCAGTCAGTGCCCCGGGATTTAGGCAACGAGAAAAATCGCATAATCCTTGCCAGAACTGACGACAGAGGAGCAATCACTAGTCTTCCGGCATGGCCGCATTGCTTCTAGCCACCGATTAGGAACTGGCGCTTTCGCTACCGCCTTCAAGCGATTTCTCCAGCTGATCAACATCCTTCTGCAGTTCCTCGACCCGCTGCTGCAGTTCTTGCTCACGGGCGTGCTCGGCCTCATCCATCTGCTGGCGGCCGCCGTTGAACGGGCCATGGCGATCCGAAACACCACGAGCTTCGATCAGCTCTTGCTGGACGGCGAAGGCTCAACGCTGCATGACCTCATCGCGGATCCGCAAAACACCAACAACCTGGATCAGCTGGATTGGGATCTAGCCGCCGAAGCCATCGAAGCAGCCTTACCCGAAGACGACGAACGCACCGAATGGTTCAAACGCAATCAGCTGCAGGGCGAAACCCTCAAAGCGATGGCGGAAGCCAGCAGTCCGATGGAAAGTCGACCGAGCATCGGACAGGTGCGATTGCGCGAATGATGGCGCGGTTTGTATCGGTCGTCACACAATGACTTCAATCAACGCACCGGCGGCCTGCACCGACGCCATCCTGTTTTCAGCATCTTTTCCCACGCCTCGATGGCGTTGTGCCTGGTGATTACAGGACCGATCGTGATTCAGCCTCGCTTGCTGTTCCTATTGGATATCGAACGCCGCAATAGACAGGCCAAGGCATTAAATGGCTTGTGCTTGCCGTCAAAGATGAGTGCGCCGATTGGTTGAGAATGTGCGATGTGGATTTCCATGATTTCTCCAATGACTGAGTAGGTCTAGCGAACCGTTTTGAGCAGTTGGTGCGTCACCTGACACCATTCATCTCACTGGTGGTGAACACAGCCGCCAACCTGTTTTGAGCATCTTGTCCCACGCCTCGATGGCGTTATGCCGAAGCATCCTTCTGCGGGTTTGCGGCACCGGTGGGCGTGGTGGAACCCAGCGATAGGTGCGCACCGCAACCCACTTCGCATGGACCGTTGCTGAGTCAGCTTTGAACTGACAAAGCAGCTGTTGTTCAGGACTCACCAGCCAACCCTCACCGCCAGGCTTTTCCTGCGGGGGGTTGGTAGAGCGATCCTTGTTCGCCATGGGGTGGAGTCTGGCCAGCACCCTCGCCAAACTGAAGCGTTGCCAGCGAACGCCCATGCCGATCCCCTGGGGTGATCACCTCGATCTGGCCCGATGTGTGGCCCTGATCGGGGAGGAAGACCTGGGGGAGGCCACCACAATGCTGGGCCGATGCCTGATTCACCTGCAGCGGGACCTGCTGCTCGAGACCTGGCACGTGCGCACAGAAGAACCGCCCATGGCCCGGCCACGCGCACAAATCTGCGCACATCTACCGGCAGATCAGTTGCAATAACTGAAAAAAGAGGCCGCTATGCCAGCAGCCTCGACCGGCAATCCAGAGACCAGTAAGCACCAGTCAAAATTAGAGATGAATGGGGGTGAGCCAGGCACCAGCCGAGCGAGACGGTCAAGGTCTGGTGACCACCACGGCCCGTCGGCAGAAGAAACCGGCCCGAACCGATGTGGAGGGGATCCTCGGTCAGGGCGAACCGTCCAAGTTGACTAGCCGTAGGGTCCAAAGCGCGTCGCACAGGCGGCACCACACTGCGCACCCAAAGCGATGGCCTTCGCCAAGGACCATCGCGCGGCAAGGCCGGTGACCACCCCCGCCGCAAAGCTGTCTCCGCAGCCATAGCTCTCCACCACTGGCCCTGGGAGTGGCGCTGGGTCATAGCGCCCGCCAGGACGACTGAGGCCCCCTGCGGCACCCTCCGTGCGAATCAACGTGTGGGGAGCTGGGTTCAACTGCTCCGGCTCCACCCGCTCACCCGGATCAAGCCCACTGCCAATCAGGGCGTCGAGGGACACCTTGGCCTGTTGAAGCACAGGCAAACGAACCCGCGGAGTCGCGGCAAGGACTGCAGCAGAGCGGCAGGCTTTCAACAGAGGGGCGTCAGCTGCCGTGACGAAGAGGCCGTCGCACTCGCCCAGGGTCTCCCAGGGCAGGTCATCGTCGAGTGATGGGGTCAGCCGCTCGCCGATCACGGTGATCGCCCGGTCCCCCTCACCATCGACCAAGCTCAGGCCCCGCCGGGTTGGTGCCTCCCTCCAGGCGACATGCACCTCAAGGCCCAAATGTTCGAGCCGCTTAACGCAGGCTTCGCCGACCGAATCACGGCCTAGGGCCGTAAAGAACTGGACGGGCTGCTGCTGCAACCGTGCCATCTGCACAGCAACGACAGCACCACCGCCGGCGGGTTCCTGCAGGGTCCGCAGGGCGTGACCAATGGCCCCGGGTCGGGGCAATTGATCCACCGCCAGAAATTCCACCCACTCGACATGGCCGACGACGGCCAAGCGCAAGGGCGGCAGGGCTGAGGCGGAAGACAACGGCAGTCCCAGACGGCTGGACCCCCATCCTCTCTGGTGATGCAGCCCGAATCACCAGAGAGGATGGGGTGAGGGATGGGTCGTGCTGCCCTCTTGCGCGTCAGATATCAGCCAATAGGCAGGTTGATCTGCACATGGACCGGGTGTGATGAACCGGCTTTTATGTGCCTATCGAACTTTCTCTTACTGGTGCTTGGATGCTCCGATGGGGCAATGTGACACAGCCATTTGCCGCATGATTGCTGCTATTGCGGTCTGATTGTTGAATGCGCGATAGACAGAGAGCTGTTTGCTCAATTCGTGGCATGTCTTCTGTTGGGAGTCCATGAGTAAATCCTTGGCACAGAAATCATGGCCTCAGTAAGCATGGGGTAAATGTGCCAAATGCCACAAAATGAAATTGACGTGCGTCGAAGGCTTCAATGACCAGACTAAGCATTAATGCTCCTAAAAGTTTTGTGTGATCAATGATGCAGAACCACCGCAATCAGCCTATTAAGGTTTAGCTGGCAAGCGAGATGGCTATGGGATTTACTATTCCAACGTTCTCAATCGGAGTCGTTTTATATATCTTCTTTCACTTTTTACTGGGTGGTGTATTCAGCTAGTTCACGCAGCCTGGCTTGATTAATCAGACCTTGAGCGCTGCCACGAGGTCTGCCGTCGCGTTGGCTTTGGCAACCGATTGGCGCAAAGAAGAGCGACCGCCCAATCAACCCCAGGAGATTGGGCGGTTCACCCCCTCTCGTCGGGCGTGGAACAAGCCGGCTTTCAGGATTTCGCTTCCTGACGATTCAATGCTGGTCAAAAAAGAACGCACCTGTGCTCTATGTGCGGCATCCGCATGGCATCATCAGCCTTGGTTCTGAGGGGTGTTCCCGTAGAAGATTCCAGCGACAACCAATATCAAGCCAGCGAGGGGCAAAACGAACGGAACCATTCCCTAGGGATTCAAGAGGATTCAAGAGGAACACGCTGTGAGCGGATCGCCCTGGCAAATATCACTTTTAAAAGTGCATGGCCCGGAGTCTGGCTGAATCAGTCAGTCGCTTACTGCAACAGGACGAAACCACATCACTGAGCGATAAGTAATGCGGTTCCGCCACCGGTAGCCCTGCATTCATAACCACCGGCTCTTCATTCTTATCCCTGGCAATTGCCGGAATTACGCGTCACTTACTACAGAACGCAACCTTTTAAATAGACCTTCTCCAAGCCCTAACCAAAAGCAGGGGCATAGAGGTATGGGGTGGAGAATTGACGACCCTGCTAAGAAGGGTCGTCAACGCTGAGTTTCCCCACTCAGGCTCCACCGAGTCAAAGATGGCTCAAAAGACCTGATAAGTCAGTGCTGTGGCTGAAATCTGAGGAGATATGGCTATCGGCGGGACAGATTGTGTTTTTGGGGGTGATTGTTCCTAGACAATCGTCATCAGGGTCGAATTCGACAGAAGTTGGGCCGCAGAGATGCAAGCCATGGCCGAGCAAAGCCGTTTGCATGCGGACTGCAGCGGCTTTGTACCCACGGGAACGGATCAGCGTCTAGGGCCTTAGGCCGTTGCTTTGACGACGAAAGCCATAACAAGCACTGCAATCGCAACGGTTCCACTGAAGTAAGCAACGTTCGTGTGGAGTCCTTTCATGCAGCCTCTGGGGTTTGCATGAGTCTGCTGTTTTTTTCTCTCGCCGGTGGCTAAGGCTTAATGCCTAAATCCTCCTCAACGAGGAAGGCCGCCCTTCCCGATGGAAAGACGGCCTAGCTCGCTCGTTTGTGCATGTTGAACCCGTGAGTTGTTCAGGGGTTGAGAGGCCAGCCCACCTACGACAGGAATGGGGTGACCTCTCCTATTGCTCGCTTCCGACACCCCCGCTTTCCCAAGACAGGGGCCATGCCGCATGCCATTGCTGGCGAGAGGCGAAGTGTCGGGCTCTTCAAGCGTCTGGGGCCAAGGTTCCAGGTGGTGGACTCTCTGACTCTGGTGAGTGCCCCCCGACGAGACGGTGCCGGGATTTAGGGCAAGCCCATGGATGGTGAGAAAACCTGTGGAGCAGTGGCTTGAAAAGTCAGGCGACTTCTGCGTTTTGCTGCGGTGGAGTGTCGGCCGTCATGGGCTCCTCCGATCTCAATGAACACACTCTCGTCAGCGGTGCAGGGTCTGGCAATCAGCTGTCGTGCTTATTGCCTTCTGAGGCTGATCGAACGATTGTGGGGATGGCGTGCCAAGCCCAGTTTCCGGTCAACACTGACGAGGCAGAGACGTCGTCAGCCTGCAGGCCATGCCACGCATGGACGATGCCACATGTAGAAACACCCCGACAGAGAAGCCGGTCGGCTAGGGATGCCTGGTGAGCCCTGTAGCCATCGTGCTTGCCCAGAAAACCCCTTGGACAAAGACGGGATTTATGACCCCAAACCCTGTGCTGATGATGGTCATGCCGGGAATAACAAATCTTGCTCTAGCTATGGCTATAGCCACTTATTCGCAGCAGCCACCTTGTTGCAAGGGGATCACTGTTACGTCGTTGACGACATTTGAATCAATTAGTACCCGTACTTGAACGCCACCATTGGGCTCTTGGCCTAATTCCACAGCAAGCCCAACGAGTTCTTCACCGTCAGGTCGCGTGTAACTCAACAGCTCAACCCGAGCAGGTTCTTTGGCAATGGACATCAGCATCTCTAAAAGCAGTTCAACGCTGATCTGACTCCCTGCATCGTCAGAAGGGAGTCAGTGGTGTTACCAGCGCCCAATGGCTGTGGATCCATTGGATGGAGGTCTTGGGGACTCCAAATTCACCTTGACGGCGACCATAGGGACAGCACCGTTCAAATGAGTCACTGACAGCGACCAAATGAGCTGCAGGAGAGTTGTGGCGCTCTTCACCACCAATCCAGTGACCATTAAAAAACCCCATCTTTCGACGGGGTGAAGAGTGAATGCAAAGCGTGAACGCAAAACGTGCATTCAACCCATTTCTCTTCCCCACAGGAATCAATGGAGCCCAGCCAACTTGCTTACACCAGTCATACTTTCACCTCACGGAAGTTGGTGGAGTAAGGGAAGCGGTAGCCAAGCTCCATCTCCTCCAGCTGTTCTTCAGCCAGATAAAGGCTGCGGGTGAAGAAGCACAAATTCTCGCTATTACATACCAAAAATTTACCGTCGTCGATTCTTTGAATGGACGAACCTCGTGGGGTCTGAGCAATCAGATCTTCTGAAGCCATTGAACTTGCCAAGAAAGCCCCTTTGTCATGGCTTTAATCATCAAAGCCATGGCGTTACAACGCTCACAGTTCGCCAATTTTCCAGCCTATGGAGACCAGCCCCATAGGTGCGACAAAGAGAATTCAGCGAACTATTGGTAGCAATAGATACTCAAGTTAAGCATTGAGAAGAATTTCTTAGCATCACCAGCAAATAAGCTAAAAACAGTCTCACCGAAAATAGGCAGCATGAAGTGGCTTCTCTCAAAACTAGGGCTGTTAAGACAAGAAAAAAACACCCAAACCTTGAAGAGAGACGTCTCCTTCCTCAAAGCCTCGGCCAAGTCCAATACAATTAGTTGCGAATGGGGCTTGAGAAAGCAGACGCAGCAATTAATAAGTCAGAACCAAGGCACGACGCTAATGATAAGAATCAGAGATGCATCAGGCGATGGAACTATTGCTAACAAATCCATTGAAATTGGACGTCATGCCACGCAAGCCCAGATCGACACCCCTTTTCCAAATGGCCTAATCCTTCTCGAGCTTGGCTACAAAACACCGGAAGGCGACTTCATTACCCTTGAATATAGATTTATAGACCTTGGACCTAAAAAATGCACGACGCCGGAATTAACGAATTGGTTTACGAATGAATCAAAGAATATTCACCAAGAAATGTACGACTTAGCGACCCGAGGAGTGACACTTGGAGGATCCGAGCGAATAAGAGTCGATCAGCAAACCATCAGCCAATAGCCATAACTAAGCGAAACCTCGCCATGACAACCGCCCCATAACAACCGCGTGCACGAGGCTTTGGGAGTCAGTCAGATCCAAACCCTTTCTTGGGGGCTTTGCTGATCTGAGGCCTAGGCTTATTACTTTTTGACATCACAACTGCATCATCCTTGAATATCTTACCTTCAATCCAAACCGTCAACGCATAAACAAGTATAAGCGCTGGAACAAGAATTAGCCATTCGTTCTGAAATTCGTAAGGAATTTGTCTAACACCAAATACAGTTAGATACCCTGTAGCCAGCGTGAGAATGAGGCGTCGAATGGTGCCAGAGTTCAACTGTTTCAAGCCAGATCCTTAATGCTACCAACTAGATCCAACCTCAGCATCTATCTATCTCTGATCTCATATTAATTTCATTTTCCGTGAATCAACTCGCCTAAACCCTGCACATTCCTGGAATGTCATCACTGAAATCAGCTCTGCCCACTTTTAATTGCTTAATCTGCTCCAAAGCAGGCATTACTGCTGCATTCATATGGCTTCAACTTGAAGTCACATTTTGAGCCTTCACTCTTTTCACTTACTGACTTAGAAGCAAATCTTCCCCAAGCAAGTTAATCATTAGGGATTTCCCACTCCATTACTGGGTTGTGCTCAGTAAGCCGCGTCAAAAACTTCTCATTTCTCTTCACGAGATTTTTTCACGGCTAAGCCGGCTTCAACCGCTGTTCCAGCCGCCAGAGCGATTAACCCAACCAGGCCAACCAATTGGTTTTGAATGTCCTGGGCACCCTCTGCTCCTTGCCCAAGCACTGCCCCAAGCACGAACCAGGTCGTGGCCAGAGCAGATGTAATCCAGTAGGCCCTCCAGCGGCGCTGGTACAGGTACCCGGCGCCTAAACCCGGCACCACGTTCAAGGTGACGGCCACCCAGCCTGCTGATGCGGCGAGGATCTCTCTCTTGGTGGGTGCCATATCGACAAATGTTTCTAAACATCATTGCGGACTTCTACACCTGCCGTGCGTCGTGGCGCCCTTAACCGGGAACGCGACCTGCTGCTGGAGATCTGGCGTGTGCGCACGGAAGAGCAACCGATGCATCAGCTATGCGCACAGATCTGCGCACAGACTCCGACAGATCAGCTGCAATAACTAGAGAACAAAGCCGCTACGCCAAAAGCCTTGAACGCTGGCAAACAAAACAAAAACGAATCAACTTGAAACTCAGACAGTGGACTCACAGACAAGACCCAGTCAAAAGACATCCACCTCAATCACCTCAAGAGCTATCAACATCGATCGCTATACAAGGGCTGCCAATCCCACGCCATAAAGAATTCCACTGCACAGCAGACCCAGGAGCCAAGCCACGGATCGAGCGATGGGAACATTGAAGAGATAGGCACTGATGTAAGCAACACGTAGCGCTGGATGCGCCAAAGCCACCGCAACGGTGATGGACGGAAGGGTTTGTCCGTTCAAAACAGCAACAACAGCAAGCAGTGCCGCAGGTGCATGGATCGTGAAGGCTTCAAAACTGTTTTGCTGTGCCCAACTAGCACGCTTTCCCCACGCCGGAAAACGATCAAACATGGAACGAAGAGCCGCCAGATCCTTGATTTCAAGCCTTGCGCTGAATCGAGCGAGGTAGAGGAGGAGGATGCTGATCAGCAGCGTGGCTAACGACAGCACCAACGACCACAGATAATGCGCGGCACTCGCAACAGTCGATTGCGACAAATCTGAAATCAACATTCACAAATCAAGCCTTCTTCAATGCTAAAGACTTTAGGCACAAAAGCAACTTAATTTGATGTCTCACGAAGGCTTGCGATGAACGCCGCCACGCAAATACCCCATATCACTCCTTTAACAATAATCCCATTAATATCTTCAATGGGATGATCTGGCCGAAAAGTCGCCCCACGAAGATATGCTTCTAGGTGCGCAAAGAAGGGCACGAACATTCCTCCTGCCGAATATCCCCAAGCACCAGCCAAATAAATCGTGGACTGTGCAAGCTTGGCAGTGCATGCAGCAGCAGCAAGGATCAGCAAAACTCCCGACCCATAATCCTCAAGCATCGTTGTTGCATTGATCGCAAAATAATCAAGGCCTCGACGTGCTGTTTCTCCAAGAATAAATATTGTTCCCATGGCGTAGGCCATGGCCTGAGTGCCCTTCATACATTCATTTGATTCAAATTTCATTTTGAGGGCTGATGCCGAATTGTGCATGCAGCTCACGTTGTACAGCTGCATTGTTCGAGAACAATCCGATCGTTCCCTGAACTAGAGACCCAAAGTTGTTCATCACCTGAGAGGAAGACTCACTGAAGAGGAATGGATTCAGGAGCTGCTGCGCCAACGCAGCAACCAGTCCTGCCCCAGCGGCTCGCACTGGTGCCATCCCCCCTGAAGCACCTCATCCATGGCGCTGAAGTCCAGCTCCCCCAGAGGAGTGCGGGCTGCTGTGCCCCCCATCAGCTTCGGTGCCACCACCGCCGCAATCTCCTGCACACAGCCCTGTCGGATCGCCGCGGCCGCCAACTCGGGGCCGCATTCCCACAGCACTTGGTTGCAACCGCGCTGCGCCAGCACCTCCATCAGCTGCAACGGATCACAGACCGAAAGCCCAAGCCCCTCTGGGCCGCATGGCAGACGATTGGGATCAGCATCGGGCCCATGGGCCACCAGGGTCGAAGCCACCGCGGTGTTCCAGAGCTGCGCCTGATCCGGTAAGTCCAAACTGCGGCTCAGGACCACCCGCAGCGGTTCCGGTGAACGCCTGCCCCGGCTGGTGAGCAGCGGATCATCGACGCGAACCGTGCCGCCCCCCACGATCACAGCATCCATGCCACTGCGCAGCTGATGCACCCAATCACGCGCCAGTGGGCCGCTGATCCATTGGCTAGCGCCATTGGGCAAGGCGGTGCGGCCATCCAGGCTCATGGCCCACTTCAGAATTCCGAAAGGCCTGCCAGTGCGCACGCGATGCAGGAAAGCCCTGTTCTGCTGCAGGGCCTCGTCGCGCAGCACTCCGCTGATCACCTCCAGGCCAGCCTCACGCAGCTGGCGAATCCCCCCCCCATCCACACGAGGGTCTGGATCCTCAAGAGCAACCACAACACGACGGATACCGGCTTGCACCACCGCCTCACTGCAGGGGGGAGTGCGGCCGTGATGGCAGCAAGGTTCCAAGGTCACCACAAGGGTCCCTCCTCGGGCCGCAGCGCCGGCTTGCAGCAGGGCACCCACCTCGGCATGGGCTTCACCGGCCCGCGCATGAAACCCCTCGCCGACCAGACGCCCATCCCGATCCAGAACCAAAGCCCCCACCAGGGGATTGGGGCTGGTGTGACCTTGGGCAAGGGCAGCCAGGGCCAGCGCCCGCCGCATCCAGATCTCCCACATCAGCTGAGGGGAAGTTCCTGCAGCGAGCGCCATTCACCAACGACGTAGGGAGGTACGGGCAACTCGGTGAAGACTCCCGGCAACGCCAAGCGAAGCGGCCGGTTGTTGCTGAGATCGTTCAGCAAGGGATCGAGGGCAAATTCAGCCGCCGCCTCACGACCATCCGTGGCCAGCACCGGATTGGCCATGGTGATGTCATCCAGCAGCCATTCGCGTCGACCCGCCAGCACCTGAAGACCCACCGGGTGATCCAGACGCAATCTTCCGGGATAGCCCACAACGCGCAAGACAACTGGCTGACCAGGAGGCCCCTCGCGATAGGCCACCGCCTGCCAGCTGTCGTAATCGAGATCCCGCAGGCTCTCCAGAGAGCGCACCATGGCGACGCCGGTCTCACTCTCGTGTTGGTGAACCTGGGCCCAGGCCATCCCTGGCGTGAGCAACAACAGCCCAAGAGCGGCCATCAGACAACACAGGAGACGGCGCATACCGGAAAAATAAGTCAGAGAATTCTCACAACAAATCATCCCAACAGGTGAGTTTGACCAACAATTGACCAATGAAGCTCGACTTCAACTCAGCTCGGGGCCTCGGCGCGACCCTCCGAACACTCGGCTTTGAGATGGATGTGGCTCAATTGAGCCAGGGCGCTCTCGATGGAGTCTTCCACCTGGGTGGTTCGCGGCAGCTGCCGGTCTTGTCGATCCAGACCAATCAAGACCTAGTGCTTCACGGCAACAGGCGCCCGGGGATGTTGCCCATCAGCTTGAACACCACCGATCAGCAGCCGGTGGTTCGTGGCGAGGAAACTTATCCGGGCTCCCTTCATGGTTTTCATGCAGGCCTGACAGACACTTTTTTTCTGCTTCCGTCAGGGGCTCACATCCAGGTGGCGCTCGTCTCGCAGACAAGGCTTGAACAGCTCGCCACCACCACCGGCGACCACCAAGTGATTGAGGTCATCCATGGTTCCAATTCCGCCAACCTCCACCCCCAACGGTTTCAAGAAATCAGCGAGTTAATCCAGGACCAACTGATGGGAGTGGCCCAGGAGGATCTGGTCGAGGTCGCGATGCTTGAAGCCTTGACACCGCATGAGCTGAAGGGAACAGCGAGTGGTGAACTCGGCGTGGGGACCGCCCTAATGAAGGATCTGGTCAGATGGGGGTTCGAGAACAGCCGCCAGGCCATCACGCTTGACGATCTAAGCGCAACGATCTTTGCCTCACGTTCCTCCATCGTTCAGCACTGTCGTCAGACCTTCGGCACCGGTCCCATGGCGCTGCTCAAACAGATCCGGCTCGCTCAGGTGCAACACGCCCTGGGAGAGCCGGACGTGCAACACGCCATCCGCTGTCGAACCGTGCAAGAGGTTGCCTCCCATTACGGCTTTCAAAGTCGCAATCACTTCGCTCGGGATTACCGCAACCAATTCGGAGAATCCCCAAGAGCGACACTTCAACGGGCATCCGATCCGGGGATTGGACTCCAGTCGGTCTCGGTCGCCCAGAGCCCCCAGATGGCCATGGCCCGGAGGTAATGACAGGCCCGGTAGGTGTTCACAGCAGTGATGGCTTCAGGGGTGCGGAACTGCAAGCCGCCGGAATACACCTGCTCGACCACCGCGGAGCAGATGGCTTCCGCCGTCTGCTTCTCGCCCATCAATCGGTAGTAGCTGGCAATCCCGAAGTTGATCCCCGTCCACACCTCCAGGGGGTGGGTGCCATTGGGATCCAACGGAGTGCCATCCCGGCGTAAGCCGTTGGCTACACCAAGGGATCCGCCATCAAAGGCCTCGAAACAAGCCTCTTTGACAGCCTTCAACGTGCTGAGACTGTTGCTGTCACTCACCACCGGCGGAAGACCTAACAAGCGTGCGTAGAAATCTCCGCAAAGCTGATCGGCCATGACCACCGGCGTGCCGCTCTCGGCATCGATGTCGTAGTACTCGCCGTTCCAGAGCAACTTGTCGAAGTTGCCACGGGATTGCTCCAACCAACCGCTGAATTGCTTCTGCTCGGCTGAGGTATCAAGACCTGTCTTGAGCTGCAGAGTCTGGGCAATAGCAAGAGCAGCCTCGAGAGCCGCGATCCAGAGGGCACCGCAATAGGCACTCACCCCCTTCAGAGGCCAGTCATCGAAGGTCTGATCTGGAGCACCGCCGTTGTCGGGCAATCCATCATCGTTGACGTCGAAGGTCTTGAGGTAGCGGAGAGCCTCGACAGCCGCCGGCCAGCAGTCGGCCAAGAAACGAATGTCTTCACCGCTGGGCGCCAGCTTGAACGTGCGCCAAACCTGCAGAACAAAATCACTGCCGAGATCTTTCCAGAGGTTGCAGTCCTGATAAGCGGTGTAGTTGGTTGCATCCCAGGGAATCTCGTTGGGAGCCCCCAGATCATGGGGCGTGGCTCCCTTCACCTTGCGGTCTGCCTCCACCCGGCCTTTGCCCTGGGTGAAATACCAACCGATCGGCCGCTGCGTGGCATCCGCCGCCGGAATCGCCCGGGCAAAACTGCGCAACACGGCCTTGTCGAGCTCGGGCCAGAGCTGCAGCAACGCAAAGGATCCGTAGAGACGAACATCAAGACTCTCGTACCAGGCGTAGTCGAGGCACTCCAAAACGCCGAAGCGGCCGTGGGGATCATCGGGTGAGGCCGCGCTCCAGAGACTGCCGCCACTGCAGAGGTCGTAGAGCTCATTGAACAGAGCCATCCGCAGCGGTTCCGGCAAGTTCTGGCGTTGCAGCACCGGCTGCTGCCAGGCCTCGATCTGCTGGCGCCACGTCTGCCAGTCGCGCAGCGCTTCAGCCGCAATGGCAACCGCCTGGTTGCCATCAGCACCGAAGAAGTCGGTATAGCGGCGCAGAGCTTGGCTGCCGGTTGCAAAAGCCGTCACGGGAAGATCCCAGCTAATCACCACCGGGATCTCGATGCTCTGCCCGGGAGCCAGCTGACACTGCACCGCCAGAGCCGCGCTGAGGGGATCATCGGATCCACTGCGTCGATCGTTGTTGCTCTCGGGGATGGAGCCATCGGCACTGAAGCTGTCCCACAACTCACGGCCATCGCCGCTGGGATTCCATCGGCTACAGCGCTGGACGGTCACACCCGGCTGCTCGGCCGTGGCGATGCACCACTGCCCCTCGCCTTCGGCGACGGGTTTGGAGACGTTGCCCTCCAGCACCACCCCCTTGAGGGAGCCATCCTCAACGCAACGATTGCGCTGACCGTTGGTCATGCCGATGGCCGGGGCGTAATTGTGCTCGGGGCTTCCGTCATCGCGGAAGTGAACCTCGGCCGAGGCATCGGTGTTGGTGAACCAGCCCGTGGTGTTGCGCCAACTCAACAACAACGACAAATCCAGAGGCTGGTCGGTGGGATTGCGCAGCGTCCAGACGAACACCGCGACCGGATAACTGGTGCGCTGATAGTCCCCAGGCAGGATCGGACTGAAGGCCTCACATCGCACCTCGGCGTCATAAACCCCCTCGTAGCTGGTCCAACTCAGCGGGTAACGGGCGGCGTAGGTGCCGGTGCTGCGTTCCGGCGTGCTGGCCGGATACCACTCCCAGGCCTTTAGGGGCTGGCCAGCCTTCGGACGCGACGCATCCTGATGGGGCTGAACCGCCAGGGCATGAGCCCGCTTGCCCCGACCATTCCCCTCAAACAGAGCGAACTGGCAGTCGGGTAATACACCGAACCAGTGCTCACCACCATCGAGGTGCCAGAGGTTGATGTTGCCGTCGGGGGCACGACCGAAGCAGCCCGCCCCGAAGCCCCCAAGCGGCATGCCGTGGTTGGGCCCGTCATCGAGGTTGCTGGCGTAGCGAACTGTGTAGGGCTTATCCCAGCCCAGGCCGAAGGGATGGCTCCAGCAGGCCTCCGGTGGTTGCCAATTGGAGGTTTTGGCGCCGCGGCCCAGCAGGGAGTTCAGAGCGGACCAACCGAACGAAGCCATGCAGGGGCCGAGAGTCGCCCCAGATTGCCAGGTTTACCGCGATCAGCCAGCGGTTCAGATCAGCCCGTGGACAAGGGTGATGGATTGTCCTCGGCGTCGAGCAGGGCATCCAGCGTGACCGCCGTGCGAACCAAGGATTGGTAACGCTGGAGGCTGCGCCGGTTCTGATCCAGCCAACGACCGGGGGCCGCCCCCTCAAGGTCGGGCTGATCAGGATCGAGCAAGGGGAGATCGTCCTCCCGCGCAATCAGGGCGATCACAAGTTCATGCAAACGCTGACGGCGATCGTGGGATGGGGTCATGCCACCTCCATCAAGTCGTGCAGGCGCTGTTGCGCTTCAACGGGCAGGGGCACAGGATCGGCGATGTAGCTCCGAGCTTGGGCAATCCGAGCCTGAATCGGTGCCTCCGCCACGAACCAACTGCTGAGCCCAAGTTCGTCATAAATCCGCTTCACCGCCGCAAGGGGTTGGCTGACCAGCGCGTCGTAGGGCAGCTCAATCAACTGACCCTGAGGGATCCGATGCCGAGACGCCTCAAAGGCCTGGAGCAGCTGGCGATGGGCCGCCACCGTTTCCTCCACCTGGGTCACGGCATCGGGCACGGGCTGGAGCCCCACCAAGCCACCCAATCGCTGCTTCACCTGAACCAGCGAACGGATCGAAGCCTGCGGATCACGAGACAGCACCACGAACCGCGCCTTGGGGAAATGCCGCAGCACCAGCTCCACCCGGGCGGAATGAGCACTGTTCTTGATCAGCAGACCAGTCTTGCCCGGGCCGTCGTGGAGCCAGGTGAGCTTGGTGAAGAGCAGCCACTCTCGCTCAAACGCACGGGACAACCCCAGAACGTTGCGACGGAAAAACCATGTGTAGGCCTGTGGGAAAGCCATCCCCGCCATGTTGGTGTCCATGGTGAGTCGTGCCAGACCAACCTCATCTTCCTGGGGATCGTCCGGTCCCCAGGGCACCGCATCGATCGGCCGCTGCCGCGTCATGAACGCTTTGAGTACCGAACGAATCCAGGGTTTGAGCAGCAACGCCACCTGCGGCGCCATGGTCAGCGAATTGCGTGCCGTCGCCAGCGTGGGATCAGAGGCCAGCAACTGATGCAGATACGTCGTGCCACTGCGCCAGTGACCAATCACCACAATCGGATCATCCGGGAGCTCAGCCTTGTGCAAACGATGTGCAAAAAGCCATGACTGCACCCAAGCCAGGGGCTCAACCATCAGCCCACTGATCCCCATCACCAAGCTCACCCTCCAGCAGGAGAGTGCCGGGCGACGAAGCTGCAAGCCTCGAAGCAGCACCGCAGGGCGGACGAAGCCTCCAGCAACCAAGCGATCCCACAGCAAGTCTCCCCGTGCCATAGCCCCACAAACCCTGACACCAGAATGACGGGATGATCGATGTGATCGGTACCGACGCGGGGGCTCCAGCCTCGCTGCCCGCTCCACAGCAGAAGCTGCTGCGGACTGCCGCGCTGATTGCTGCACCACAACGGTTGCAAGCCGCTGTAAGGGAGTGGCTGGGGGACGACCTGCAGGAACTGATCAGCAGCGACGACCCGCGGGCTCTCGTGGGCAGCCTGCAATCAAGACCGGCGGCACAATCTGTGGTGGTGCTCGCCAGCGGTGATCCGCTCTGGTTCGGCCTAGGGCGCATCCTTTGCGACCGCATCGGTGCGGAGCGGCTTCGGTTTCATCCCGCCCCCACATCGCTGCAACTGGCCTTCGCCCGCATCGGTCGCCCCTGGCAGGACGCCGACTGGGTCAGCCTGCATGGACGGGACCCCGAGATCCTGGCCAGCGCCTTGCAAAAACGACCGGCGGCCGTGGCGGTATTGACGGACCCCAACCAGGGTGGCGCTAGCACCGTGCAGCGGATGTTGCGCAGCAGCGGCCTTGAAGCCAGCACAGACCTGTGGCTCTGCGAAAACCTCGGGCACGCCGATGAGCGGGTGCAGCAGATCGCCCCAGGCACGGCCCTGCCGGAGGATCTGCATCCGCTGCTGATTGCACTGCTAATCGCACGGGAACCCGCCGTGCCGGATCTGCATGAGCTGCCGTTGTTCGGGCTCGATGACGGGCTCTACCTGCAGCACAGCGATCACCCCGGACTGATGACCAAGCGGGAGGTGCGCGTCCAACTGCTGGCCGAACTCGCCTTGCCTGAGCACGGCGTGCTCTGGGATCTGGGGGCGGGCACCGGCAGCGTCGGATTGGAAGCTCTGCGTCTGCGTCCACAGCTGCAACTGCTGGCAGTGGAACGGCGCGCCGGTGGCGCTCAACTGATCCAGCGCAATGCGCAACGGCTCGGCGTCAGCCCCGCAGTAGTGCTGGAAGCAGACGCCATCCAGGTCATGAATGGCGCCCTTCCCAAGGAGCTCAGCCATCCAGATCGTGTTCTGCTCGGAGGCGGAGGGGCGCAACGGGAGCGCTTGCTGCAGCTGGTTGTGGAGCGTCTGCGGTCTGGAGGCGTTGTCGTGATTCCCCTGGCCAGCCTGGAGGGGTTAGCCAGCGTTCGGCCCCTGCTCGAGAACGCCGGGTTAGCGGTGCGCGTGCAACAGCTGCAGGCCTGGCGAGGACAACCACTAGGGGACGGCACACGCCTGGCTCCGATGAACCCAACCTTGATCGTGACTGGAACGAAGCGGAGCTGAAACAGCCTCAGTCCGAAGACATAACGGCTCAATCTGAACCGGATCTCCGATGTCAATCCCAAGGCGTTGAGCCTCCCCCGCACCGATTTCGATCACCGCATCGACAAAATCGGCTCGTCCGTTGCCATCCGCATCAGCGGCGTAGGAGCGACAAGGCAACGCAGCACAGGTTGGAACAGCCCGGACCAGATCGAGCACGCGTCCATCTCGCACAAAGATCATGTCCAGAGGAGCGAGGGTGTTGAACATCCAGAACCGCTGCGGTTGAGGCGTGGAGAAGGGGAACCACATGCCCCGCAAAGGCGGCAGGGCCGGCCGTTGCACCAACCCCAGCCGCTGCTGCTCCGAACTGCGGGCCACCTCGAGATCGATGCAGCGCTGGTTCTCCACACACCAGCGGGCGGCAATCGGCAGCCACTGTGGGGGCGGCTCAGAGGGCAGAGCATCCATGACCGCTCAAGCCTCCGGCAACACCTGGCCAAGGCAGTAGCCCCGGCCGCGCACGGTGTGCAGCAGACGGCGCTCACCGCCGGCCTCCAGCTTCTGGCGCAGATAACGCACGTACACCTCAACGACATTGCTACTGGACCGCTCCCCTTGCCAGACCTCCCGGAGCAACGCGTCGCGACTCAACACCTGGCCCCGCCGCCGCAACAGCACCTGCAGAAGCATGAATTCACGGGCCGTCAACGCCACCACACGCCCTCCCCGGCGCACCGTTCGGCTGGTGGGATCAACGCTGAGATCATCGAGCTGAAGCAGCGCCGGGCGCTGACCCGACCGCTGCTGAATCGTGCGGTGCAAGCGCAGACGCAACAACAGATCGCTGGGCCCTATCTCCGACAGCCAGAAATCGTCGGCGCCGGTTCCAAGGCAGGCGGCGCGTGCTTCAACGCTGTCGCGTTCCAGGTCCAGCAGGATCGGCATGGCCCCGAAACGGTTGCGCAGATCCTGAATCAAAGCGGCCTGATCGGCCGCCAGCACGGCAGCCACAGGGGATTCACCCGGTTCAGGGGCATGGGCCGAAGGCCCGGCACTGAGCCAGTCGAGGGTGGCGTAGCCGGATGCAGCCAGACGGGGCGCCAGGGATATCGCCGACGGGCCTGCCAACAGCAACAGGGGATCAGCGTTCATTCCCGCTCAGGTTTAGCGATGTGGGGCAGACCCCAACCCAGTTTGTTGCGCAGCACCTGGAAGAACTCATGGTCGGCGAGGCGCACAAAGCGCACGGGATTGTCGCTACGACGAATTAACACCCGATCTTCGGGCCAGACATAGCAACCAGCACTGCCGTCCACCACCATCATCAGGCGCTCCGGCGTGGCCGGAAACACCGTGACAGGTTCGCGGTCACTGAAGACCAGAGCGCGGGACGCCAGGGAATGGGGCGCGATCGGGGTGAGTTGCAGCACCGGACAATCGGGCGTGATCACCGGCCCACCGGAGCTGAGGGCATAGGCCGTGGATCCCGTCGGCGTGGAGAGGATCACACCATCGGCAGCAATGTCCACCGGGGCATGACGACCAATGGCGATCTCGAAATGACACATGCTTGTAAGCGGCTCACGATGCAGCGCCATTTCGTTGAGGGACAGCGCCTCCCAGCGGCGCTGATCACCCCGCATCACACTCACCACGAGGTTGCTGCGTTCTTCAATCGTCCATTGCTGGGTGAGCACCACTTCGAGGGCCCGGTCGAGATCGTCGAGATAGGCCTCCGCCAGAAATCCCAGATGACCTGTATTGATCGTGAGAATCGGGATCCCGACAGGGGCGGTCTGACGCGCTGCGGAGAGAACCGTGCCGTCACCACCGAGCACGATGGCCAACACCATCGATTGGTCGAAGCCCTGAGGCACGCAGGCGCCGTAGCCCCTCAGACGTAGATGCTGATCGGGATTGGCAAAGCCAACCATGCCCCCAGAGCTGCTGGCGCGCTCCACGGCATGGCCGGCTGCCTCCAGGCGCTGCTGAATGGTGTCCGCCGTCTGCACCGCCAGCGGCTTGCCGTCATTGACGATCAGTCCGATCCGGGGCACTGATCGCAGCCTGTAAAGAACAGGTTCAGCTTATGGGACTTGGCATGCGCCCATCCGTCCGTGATCTGGATCGAAACGCTGCGCAAATTTCTTTTTCTCCCTAGACCAAAAAAAAACGTATTGACGTCCATGAAAGCCTTCAAAACGCTTGGACAGGTCCTCGCCCTGAGTGCACTGGCTCTTGGGACCGCAACTGGATCTGTCGAAGCCCGAGGGCATTCAACCTTGAAAGGGCAGATCTCTTTGAAGGGTCAGCCCGTGAGCGACTCATCCATCACCCTCTGGCAAACCCAAGCCGGGCAATCCCCCAAACAACTGAGCACCCATCGCTCGAACAAAAGCGGTGCGTTCAGTGTCAACGTTCGAGCAACGCAAGGGGTCGTCCACTATCTCGTGGCCCAGGGGGGCGACATCGGCGGATCCAGCGCCGACCAACTCACCATGCTCACGGTGCTCGGCGGAGATGAGCATCAGCAGGTGGCCATCAACGAGCTCACTACCGTTGGTTCGGTTTGGCCCAATGCTCAGCTGCTTGAAGGCACAGCTTTGGAAGGGAGCCAAAGCGCCTTAGCGATCGGATCGAGCCAAGTGGAAAACCTGGTGGACCAGAGCACAGGACGCTTTGGCGCGACGTTGCTGAAGAGCACCAACCTGCTGAATTCTGAGACTGCAGCTCGGATGAATGTGCTCTCAGATCTGATTGCTCTGTGCGGGCAACCGACGCAATCTCGAGCATGCGATCAGCTGCTAACACTGACAAATTCAGAGAACACATTATCGGCGATGACATCCATCGCCCAACAACCCTGGAAGAACGCCGGAGCGCTCTATCAGCTGTTCCAAAGCTCTTACCCGGTCAACAAAGCGACACAGCTGCGCACAACTGCAACCGCTCCCTATTTGCTGTTTCAACCCAAAAGCTTTTCCCTCTCCCTGGTTTTTAACGGTGGCGGTGCTTTAGGGCTCGGGAAGTTGATGTTTGATGGCAAAGGAAGCATGTGGAGTGGAACCAACTGGATGCCGGGATCTCAATCCGGCGTTGTGAACAACATCGGCGGAGGTGTGACCCACTTCGGCCCCGGTGGCACACCCCTCTCGCCAGCGATTAGCGGTTACAACGGCCAAGGCATCAACGGTGTGGGCTGGGGGACTGGCGTCTCAGAAAAATATGCCTGGGTTGGTGCGTTCAACAACATGGTTGGGGTGTTCGACCTCAAAGACGGCAAAGCCCTCGGGCCAGCCACCATTGATGGGGAAGTGGGTCAACTTCAGGGCGTCGCCACAGCCGCCAACGGAGATGTATGGATTGCCGACAACACCGCAAACCACATGATTCATTTCCCAGGTGGCGATTACACCCAAGGGGAACGAATCACAATTGATGGCCTCCAAGCACCCTTCGGTGTTGCCGTTGACGCGCAAAACAGAGTGTGGGTGAGCAGCAGTTACAACAACAAACTCACCGTGTTTCCAGGGGACACTCCTGATCAGGCCAAAACGATCGAAGTGAACCTTGGGGCACGTGGTGTTGCCGTTGACTCAACAGGGCACGTGTGGATTGCCCAGCAATCCAATTCTCCTCAAGGAGCACTACCTCCAGGCGCGAAAATGCCGCCCAACATCCCGGCCAATGCACCACAACCCAAGACCATCATGGAGGAATTTGAGGCCGGTGCTGAATACCTTTTGACCAACCCCAACATCACGCAAACTGGCATGGTTGGGTTGATTTCACCCGACATGAAAGTTCTCAAGCAGGACATCGCCAAAGGCACCGCTTATATCCCATGGGGTGTGACAATCGACGGCAATGACAATGTCTGGGTCGGCAATTTATATGGTCAAAGCTTGACTCACATCTGCGGCGTCAATCCCGCCACATGCCCCGCAGGAAAAACCACCGGGGATGTGATTCACAACTACCAAAGCGGCGTTATTCAAATGACCACCGATGTGATCGTTGATGACGCTGGAAATCTCTGGAGCGCCAACAACTGGTTCGATGGTGAAGTCGTGATCAACCCCACCTACAGGGGTCGCACCTCCACATTTGGAGGGGGGCAGGGATTCGTTGTGACCTATGGCGTTGCCGGACCGGTTCAGAACCCCCTCATGGGTCCTGTGCGCAAGCCACGCTGATGGCTTCGTTGGCCTCAATCGTCAGATTTCTTCCGTTCCAAACCCCGATGCGTCTCAACCGCCTGCTTGGCCTCGCCACTGCCTGTTTACTTGCTCCGCTTGCACTGCCATCTACCGCAGAAGAAGCCGCAGACAAGGACAACGACACCCGCGTGTATGTGGAGGCCTACGGGTTCTTCCCCCTGGAAACCCACTCCAAAACCACACTGGACAACAACAGCACCAAAGAAACGCTGGATCTCAGCGATGTGTTGGACATGCTCACCGGTGTGTTCAGCGGCAAGGTGGCTGTTGAGAAAGGGCGGTTTGGCCTGCAAGCAGGACTGGACCATCTCAGCTTCAGCACATCCGAGACGGTCTCGTCCTGGAACAGCTCGAACCCCATTCAGAACGAACGCCACCCGCTCCTGCCGGAGCGGAGGGTCAACTCCAAGGGAACGATTAAGTCGGTCACCGACACCGAGCAAACCATTTTTGATCTAGCCCTGCGCTACCGCGCCGGTGAGATTCAAAAGCCAAAGATGACGCCAGGTTCGGTCAGCTTCATTGGCTTTGCAGGGATGCGATTGATCGACGCCTCATTGGACATGGACGTGTCGTTCAAAGACGACGTCACCGTCGAGGGAATCCTTCCCTCAAGGCAGCTTCAACGCGACATTGCCGATGCAGCCAGTGAGACGTGGCACAACACCTGGGTGCAGCCCCTCGTTGGCATGAACACCACCCTTGCTCTGGGTGAAGACTGGCAAGCCTTCCTGGCCATGGATGCCGGTGGTTTTGGGCTCAACGGAAAACAGGATCTGTCAGGAACCATCGAGGCGGGTGTGGCCTACGCCCTGGGCAATTCCGCCCAGATTTCCCTGGCCTATCGCTACTTCGGGATCGACTACTCAGCCCACAACGGACGCGACGCCTACTCCTCCACACAAAACGGGGTTTCAATGGGATTCCGCTGGTTGTTTGACTGAGCTTTTATCCAGGGAGACCTGAGTGTTTATCCACTCACGGGGCTTAATGGGCTTTTGGGTTTGATGTGGCCAACCCAGCGGATCACCAAAAGAACCAGGGTGAACACAAGAAAAGGTGCATAGAAATCAGCTGGCCCTTTCTTCACATGGCTCACATACGTGAGGGCGAATTCAGCCCAAATCCAATAGGAGCCAATCACGTGCAATCGCTTCCAGTGCTTCATGCCCATCCATCGCTGGGCCGCATTCGTCGACGTCAGGGCCATCAAGGCAATCAACAGATACGCCACACCCCCAACCAGCCACTTCCCTGCGGGCTGCTCACTCAGGAATGGATCCGGAAAATCCAGAGACATCGCAAGGATCAAGGCCAGATGAATCGCGTGGGACGACGCGAAACTCAACCCGATCCAGCGCCTGTTTTGAAGCATCCACTGACTCAGGGATGACGGCCAGAGGCGTTGCACACTCGAAGCCACAAAGGCCATCGAAAAGAGAACCAGGGAGCTACGTCCCGTTGCATCGATGCCTGCCGCGACTGACGTTGACGTCCAACCAGAGACGCCGAAATGCAGCGCCAGACCCGCCACAATCGCGAGCGTCGCCAAGGCGGTCAGTCGCCAGCCAAGACGTGCCATCGACTCTCCCCTAAATCTCTTTTTTAAACACGCTGTTCAGCGTTGCCAACGGCAAGTCGAAGACAGCACCGAGGAGAGCAGGGAGCGGAGAAAAGCTTGGCTCTGTTCGAGCTTCAGAGTCAGCGCCTCTGAAAAACAGTATTTACCCCTCAGAACTGCTCGAGGAAACGCAGATCGCTGGTGTAAAGCCGGCGGATGTCATCGATGCCGTGACGCACCATGCAGAACCGCTCCACCCCCAGACCTGCAGCAAAACCGCTGTAACGCTCAGGATCCAGCCCAAGGCCTTCCAGCACAGCGGGATCGACCATGCCGCAGCCCATCACCTCAAGCCAGCGGCCTCTCCACTGCACATCCACCTCAGCTGAGGGCTCAGTGAAGGGGAAGTAGCTGGCCCGGAAGCGCACCGGCAGGTCTCCAAAAAAGGCCTTGAGGAAGGCCATCACCGTGCCGCGCAGATGGCTGAAATCCAGCCCTTCATCAATGGCCAGTACCTCCACCTGGTGGAAGACAGGCGAGTGGGTGGCATCGACGGCGTCCCGGCGATACACGCGCCCGGGAGCCACGATGCGCACCGGCGGCGGATTCTGTTCGAGATGGCGGATCTGCACCGGTGAGGTGTGGGTCCGCATCAGCAGGTCAGCCCCGAGATAGAAGGTGTCCTGCATGTCCCGGGCTGGATGATCCTCGGGGATGTTCAACGCGGTGAAGTTGTAGTGGTCCTGCTCCACCTCAGGCCCCTCAGCCACGCTGTAGCCGAGGCCCAGGAACAGATCGACGATCTCTTCTGTCGTGGTGATTAGGGGATGGCGATGCCCCATCGGCACCCCTGAAGCCGGAGCGGTGACATCCAGAATTTCCTTGGCAATCCGCTCCGCCATGGCCACCTGCGTCACGGCTTCAAGCCGCTCGCCCAACAGTGTCTGCACCTGCGTTTTCAGCACATTGGCGCGCTGACCCACCAGGGGGCGCTCCTGACCCGGCAACTTGCCCATGGCACCCAGCACACCGGAAATGCGACCTTTCTTGCCCAGCAGCCCGACCCGCAGCTGCTCAAGCGCAGCGGCATCGGCCGCCTCGGCGATCTCGGCCGCAGCCTGCTGCTCGAGGGCATCGAGTTGATCGGTGAGCTGCTGCAGGGTGACCGGTGCGCTCACAGGGACGTGTCTGACAGCTGCCGACTGTAAGCAGCCAAGCCGCTTAGGTTCACCGCAGTGCAAATACCGCCATGGCCCCGCTGCGGATCCTGATCAGCAACGACGATGGGGTCTTCGCCGACGGCATCCGAACCCTGGCCGCTACTGCGGCAGCCCGTGGCCATCAGGTGACGGTGGTCTGCCCGGATCAGGAACGGTCCGCCACCGGCCATGGCCTCACCCTGCAGACGCCCATCCGTGCCGAGCGAGCCGACGAACTGTTTGCTCCAGGAGTCACCGCCTGGGCCTGTAGCGGCACCCCTGCCGACTGCATGAAGCTTGCCCTGTTCGAATTGGTGAAGGAGAAGCCGGACCTGGTGCTCTCCGGCATCAATCACGGCCCCAACCTTGGAACAGACGTGTTCTGTTCCGGCACCGTTGCAGCAGCCATGGAGGGCACCCTGGAAGGCATTCGTTCGCTTGCGGTCAGCAGCGCCTGCTTCCAATGGCGTCAATTCCAAGCCGCCGCCGACCTGGCCATGGAAGTGAGTGAACAGGCCATCGAAGACCAGTGGCCCGAAAACCTTCTGCTCAACCTCAACATCCCCCCCTGCTCCAGGGAGGAGATGAATGCACTGCGCTGGACCCGTCTCTCAATCCGGCGTTACGACGAGCAATTCAGCCGCCGGGAAGACCCCCGGGGCCGCGCCTACTACTGGCTGGCCGGGGAAGCGGTGCAGGATTTGGAATCGGCCGGTGAAGGCCCCCGGGATTGGCCCAGCGATGTGGCCCAGATCCATACCAATTCCCCTTCCCTCACGCCGATCCAACCCGACCTGTTCTGGCGGGGGCCACTCAACGGCCTCCCAAATCTCAAGCTCAACGATCAGCTGGTGCGCTAGATCGACTTTCCAACAGTTGCTGACAGGGAGTCAGAAACTGTTTAGCGCCTGGAGGACAACAGAAAACGTCCCAAAGAATCAAGCCAGACAGACGATTACAACCAACAGCGTTCTGCACAAACGAAAGGGGATCGATGAGAGGCATCGACGCACAACACAACTGAACTGGGAAAGAGTTGACTGAGCAGACAAGCCGCAGTGCGTGCAGAACTCAAAGGCCTTTCACAAGGACTTAAGCCAGATGTTTTGCCATGACTTTTGACTTCTCATGGGTGCAAACCGATCAAGTGGCTTGCACCCAGGATTGGCTGAAAAGGTCAGGTCAAAGACCAAGGAACATTGCAGGGATTCGGTCGAGTGCGTGAATGCCAAGCATTTGTGACACTACATTCACGAGCATTCCAGCGAGGTGAGCACCACCCACGAGAGCCAAACCACGCCACAGCTTTTCATAATTTGCGGGTGGCTTGCCTCCCAGCCACGCAGCAGACATTTGTACATATTCTGGCGCCGGCGGCACATGAATAGCAATGGATACTCCGCCAGCAAGATTGCTACGGAGCAAGCTATCGCTCCCTTTCGATCGATCACTGCTTGCAAAACCTTGCTCAAGAGCCGCAATTCGAACAAAGTTTTGCATCGACATTCCACTTGCAGAAGTGAACGATCGAACATAAGGAATCATATGATCCCCAAAGACTTCTGTGTATTCAGCAGAATCAATAATGGAGTCAATCAGCCCATCGAACCCATGCTCAGCTTGGATTGCAGCTGAACTAATAATTTCTTGCTGATTAAGAGGTGGTCGGCCAAGCAAATGCTTGAAATTCAACTCAATCCCTCTGTACGCAGAAACCTTAAAGAAATAACGGGATTTATACAACTCACTCTTGGCGAGATGACGAACAAACTCTCGAGCACAAAGACGTCCGTCGGCGAATTCTGCTTCAAGCGAATCACAACGCTCATAGGCCATGACATGTGCATTACCCAGAACCTGCCGGTATGCGGCATCAATACACTCGCGCAGAGCCTCTCCATCTGACGGAGAAAAACGATCAAACGTCACCCGATGCGGACACTCAACATGGTCCCTTGGGCCGATACCAATACGCATCTGTGCACACGATTGCCTCAGATATTCGGCATTCGTCAGAGCGGCTGGACTCATCCCCCTGCGGGCCTGAGACGACGCAAAACCAACGTCCATTGACTTGGACTCAGCGCCGAACCTGTACTTGGGTGAGAGGGAAGCGTTCATTTAAAGCAGAATTACTGAAAGCCTTTGCCAAGCAATTGCGAGCACGAAAGACCGTTGACGGCGCAACTCCAACGGGAGCGCATTGAGAACTTAGTTGTGAAACAACAATTTCCTCTGAACGCGAAAAAAAATTAAATTAAAGAATAATTAGTTATCTTTAGTTTCCTAAAGCCTTGCAGCATCACTGAGAAGCGACTGCTTTGAAGATCCAAACAGTCCTGGACTCAGGCCAATTCAGCCTTCAACAGTTCAGCGAGATTTGCGCATCAAGACGTCAAGCGAAGAGCTTTGGCTTGCAACCAAACCCAATCATCGAGGCTCGACCTGATGCCTCTCTCCCCAGATCAGAACCACGAAAAAGCCTTAAGGCATTCATTCACTGATGGAGAGGCAACCGGAGCCAAAGGGATCCATTCATTGCGTGCGATAAACCCGTTGCAGCAGCCACAGGGAGAACAACACACCGATCAGATGGGCGAACAGCACCTGGGTGTTGCTGAGCACGGACAGCATTTCCAATGACGTAATCGCCAGGTTGTCGGCCATGCCGCGGCCGCCGATGGCAATACCGGGGGTCTGCATCGAAGCCTGCACGAACAGACTGCCGGCGAGGGCCTGATAGCCGATCGTGGCGAAGGTGAGGCCCAGCAGATCCGCCAGCAACCCCCGCTTGATCAGCCGTGCCACCTCCCCCCGACTGGGTCGGGCAGCACTGTCGATGGCCCGACCGGCACGAACGATCAGCCAGCCCTGCCAGAGGCTGAACAGCAGCACGAGGAAGGCCAGGGAGGTGAGCGACAGGCCAGGCCCTAGCCCGACAGCACGTTCGGAATTGCGGGCCAGGCTGCCGCCAATGTTGTTGAACAGGAGAACACCCACCACAACGATGCCGAGAACCACCTGAATCCAGAAACGGATCCATCCCATCCGACGCACGCCGAAGGACAACTTCTGGAAATCGAGGCGGTCGGCCATGCCCTGATGCTCGGTCGTTCAAACTTGCCACCAAAGCGCACCTTCTGCACCTCCTTGATTCCGCTCTGCTCTCCAGAGGAGGCCCGTCGGCCAACAGCCCTCGCCCTGGGGAGTTTTGATGGCCTGCACGCGGGCCATCGTCGTGTGATCGATGAGGCCATCCAGGGCATCCCAGAGGAGACCGTTCCCTCGGTGGTGAGCTTCTGGCCCCATCCCCGTGAGGTGCTGTTCGGCGAAGCACGCCTGAGGCTGGATCTACCGAGCGAAAAACTCGCCCTGCTTGAACCCCTTGGCATCCAGCAGCTCGTGCTGGTGCCCTTCACCCGGGAGCTCGCTCAGCTGAGTGCGGAAGAGTTCGTCAAAACCGTTCTATTGAGCACCCTTCAGGCCAGGCGCATTGCGGTGGGCACCAACTTCCGCTTCGGCCATCAGCGGCGGGGTGACGCCGAGATGCTGGAACGGCTCGCCGCTCGCGGGGGCGTTGAGGTGAAGGTCGTGCCCATCGTTGAAGACCGTGAGGGCCGGATGAGCAGCAGCAGAATCCGCGCAGCCCTCGAGCAGGGAGATCTAGATGCAGCCAAAGGCTTGCTTGGCAGGGCCTACCGCTTTCAGGGCCGGGTGGTGCGGGGCCGAGGCCTGGGGCGAGAACTGGGCTGGCCCACCGCCAATCTCCAGGTGGATGGCCGCAAAGCACTTCCAGGGCTCGGTGTCTACGCCGCCTGGGCCCAACTGGATGGGGCAGGCGATCGCCTGCCAGCCGTGATGAACCTCGGCCCCCAACCCACGATCGATCCCACATCTCCCTCTGCCGTGGAGGTGCACCTGCTGGATCAGAGCCTGGAGCTGGAGGGGCGGCACCTGGGCGTCGAGCCGGTGCAGCGCCTACGCGGCCAGAGAAAGTTCAATGGACTCGAGGAGCTCAGCAGCCAGATCGGCCGCGACGCAGCCCAAGCCCGCGAGATCCTTCAGACAGGCTCTCAGGCCACGGTCGGATAGGCATTCACCAGACCCCAGACGATGAACACGCCGATGCCACCGAGAAGAACGATTCCCCAGACCAGAACGTGCATGGTGCTTTCAGAACCACCGTTCTCCATGACCGACGCAGAAACCGTTGCCCACAGGGTGCCATGAATCCGACCCCTAGCGAGACATCCCTGGATACACGAGTGGCACGCCTGATCGATGCCAACCTCGACCGTGCCCGGGAAGGCTTAAGGGTTGTCGAGGACTGGTGCCGCTTCGGCCTGGAGCAGCAGGATCTGGTGGTGCGCCTCAAGGACTGGCGACAACGGCTGGGACGGCTCCATCACGACAGCTACAAGCAAGCCCGCTCCACCAGCACCGACACCGGTGCTGGTCTGGAGCATCCAGCCCAACTCGACCGCCACAGCCCCGATCACGTGGTGGCGGCCAACTGCGCCCGGGTGCAGGAAGCGCTGCGTGTACTGGAGGAGTACGGACGCAACATCGACCCTGCCCTGGCCGCTGAAGCCGCTGTGATCCGCTACGGCCTTTACGACCTGGAGGTGGTCTGCCTCAACGCCACCCTGCGGGCCAGGCGACGCACCAAGCTTCAGGAATGTCGCCTCTGCCTGATCACAACCCCCTGCGATGACCTGAGCGATCGGGTGCAGGCCGCCCTGCAGAACGGGGTGAGCATGGTGCAGTACCGCTGCAAAGCGGGGAACGATCGCGAACGTCTGCAAGAGGCCCAGCAGCTCCGGCAGCTCTGCACCCGATTCGGGGCGCTGCTGATCATCAATGACCGTGTTGATCTGGCCCTGGCGGTCGATGCAGATGGGGTGCACCTGGGCCAGGAGGACATGCCCAGCGAGGTGGCACGCGCTCTGCTGGGTTCCGCGCGTCTTCTGGGCCGCAGCACCCACAGCATCGATCAGGTTCATCAAGCTCAGCAGGAGCCGATCGACTACCTCGGCTTCGGCCCCATCCACTCCACGGCCGTCAAACCCGAGCGATCTCCTGTTGGCCTGGAGTCGGTGCGTGATGCCACGGCGACCAGCCAACGCCCCGTCTTCGCCATTGGTGGGATCACCCCTACCAACCTTCCGGCTTTGATTGCGGCTGGAGGCCAGCGCGTGGCGGTGATCGGCGCAATCATGCATGCAGATGACACCGGGCAGGCCTGTCGGCAACTGCTCCAGCACCTGGACCATGCCAAGTTCTGAGCTATGTCTCTCACCCTGAAAGTCAACGGCGAAACCCGCGTTCTGGATCCAGCGCCGGCACCCGCAACCCTGGCAGCCGTTGTTGCACAGCTCGCCAACAACCCCCAGCTGGTGGTCGCCGAGCACAACGGCGTCATCGCTTCCCGCAGCCGTTGGGACAGCATCCTGGTGAAGGATGACGACACCCTTGAGATCGTCACCATCGTGGGTGGTGGTTCCTAGAGTCGCCTCACTGATGCTGTGGGCGCTGCTGTGGCCACCCCCCGACTGTTGACACGACCCCGACGACTGCTCGCATCACTGCTGCTGCCTGTTGTGCTTGTGGGGCTCTGTCTGTTCCAGGCACAACCAGCTGATGCTGCCCGCGGTGGACGCATGGGAGGGGGTAGTTTCCGCGCTCCTTCGATGCCCCGATCCAGCGGCGGTAGTTACGGCGGTGGATACCGCGGAGGTGGTTACCGCGGCGGGGGGATGGGCTTCCCCTTCATCATTCCGATCTTTGGCTTCGGTGGGGGTGGTCTATTTGGGCTGCTGATCCTGATGGCCATCGCGGGTGTGCTGGTGAACGCCGTCCGGGGCGGCGGCGGTGCTCCCGCCATCGGTGGTGCGGCAGCAGCTCCAGCCATGCCGCGCAACGTGAACATGATTCAGGTGCAAGTGGGGCTGCTGGCCAGTGCCAAATCCCTTCAGGACGATCTGCGCTCTTTGGCTGCCTCCTCCGACACCAGCAGTTCAGCCGGCCTCCAAAGGCTGCTTCAGGAAACAACCCTGGCCCTGCTACGCCAACCGGACCTCTGGGTCTACGCCAATGCAGAGAGTGGAAGTGTTCCGTTCAGCTCCGCTGAATCGACCTTCAATCGCCTCTCCATGAACGAGCGCAGCAAACTGGACGCTGAGCTCACCAGCAATGTCGGTGGTCAGCGGATGAGCGACACCAGCAGCAGCGCTGGCGAGGCAGATGCCACCAACGAATTCATCGTCGTGACGCTTCTCGTCGCGTCAACGGCAACGGCCAAGCTCGGTGGAGCTGACACCGGTGAAGATCTGCGCCAGACCCTGCGCATCCTCGGTTCCACGGCTTCTACTGAACTCATGGCCCTCGAAGTGATCTGGCAACCGGAGGGGCGCGGTGATGTGCTCAGCGCCAACGACCTCGTCACCGCCTACCCCAACCTGCAGCACCTCTGAAGAACTAAAGATTTTCTTCGCCGATTTTCTGGGTTTCTGGGTATTCCTTCTCAAGAATCAGTCTTAATTTGCTGATAACCAAATTTGGACTTCCGGCGTTGGCCCCCGACCCCCGCTCCATGGAATGGCAACAAGATGGCGAGCTGGCTCGGGCTGATCTGGATGCTCTTGTAAATGCACTGCTGCGCGTGGAGTGCGACCGCAACTCTGCCGAGCTCCAGCGACTGGGCCAGATTGATCCACCTGCTGCTGCTGCCGCCTAAATAATTAGCCCAATTCAGCGGGCTCGAATCCTCTGAGGATCCGCAATGCAGCCATCGCGGCACCGTAGCCATTGTCGATATTCACCACCGTCAACCCGGGGGCACAGCTGGCGAGCATCCCTTCCAAAGCGGTCCTCCCCCCTGAGCTGATCCCATAACCAACCGAGACCGGGACGCCAATCACCGGTTGGGAGACAAGACCGGCCAGTACCGTCGGGAGAGCACCCTCCATTCCCGCGCAGGCGATCAGGATCCGAGCCGTTGCCAAACGGGGAAGTTGATCGAGAAGGCGATGCAATCCGGCAACGCCAACATCCATCACAGGGTCAACGCCAATGCCATGGCAACGCAGGGCAAGAGCGGCTTCAGCCACCACAGTGCGATCACTGCTGCCTCCACTCAGCACCACCACCTCAGCAGGAGGCGGTGGTGCAGGAGGCAAAGCGCCCAAGGTCAGGCAGCGGGCATCAGGGTGCAGCTCAACCTCCGGCAACATCTCGAACACCCGTGCCGCCTTCTTGGCATCCACCCGGGTCACGAGCCCCAACTCTCCTGCTGTGGCGAAGGTCTCGAGGATGGCGATGATCTGATCGGCCGTTTTGTGTTCCCCCCAGATGGCCTCAACCATGCCCAACCGCTGGCGGCGCCGCAGATCAAGACGAGCATCAGGGGTGTTCACTGCGGCAACAGTTCTCCCTCAAACACAAGGGGAAAGGGATTGCCCTGGTTCTGTCCCGTTTGCTCACAGGCCAGCATCTCGAAGCGCGCCTGAACCCTCTCCACCTCCGCAGGAGGAATGGATTTCCAAGCCTCACGACTGCTCCAACGAATCAGCAGCGTCCCCTCCTCAGTTGCCGGATCCCAGAAGAGATCACGACCCAAAAATCCCGACTGGTGCTTCAGCCAAGGCTCCCAGCTGCCGCGTTCCGCAACCATCCAATCCTCTCGACTCTCCTGGGGCACCTTCAGCCGCAGGTGCTCAATCACGGCCACCTTGTCACCAACTTGAAGGTCGGCCCATGCCTGATCCCGTGCCTCCGAAATCCCTCCCAACAACAGAACCAGTGCCAAACAAGGTCCGATGACCCTAAGCAAAACAAGCCTGAGTCGATGCACGATTCAGCTCCTCTGCAGGAGTGCCACAGCCTGGCAACTGATGCCCTCTTCCCGTCCCTCTGGACCCAAGCCTTCGTTCGTGGTGGCCTTCACACCCACAGCGTCAGCGGCAATTCCGATGGTTGATGCCATCGTGCTGCTCATCGCCGCGATATGCGGTTTGAGCTTCGGACGCTCGGCAATCACCACTGCATCGATGTTCACCACCGACCAGCCGCGCTCCTTCACCAGCTTCACCACTTGATCCAGCAGCTTCAAGCTGTCGGCTCCTTTCCATTGGGGATCGGTCGGTGGGAAGTACTTGCCGATATCGCCAAGGGCTAGGGCCCCGAGCAACGCATCCATCACGGCATGCACCAGCACATCGGCATCACTGTGACCATCAAGACCAAGACCGTCGGGATGCTCCAGGCTCACGCCGCCGAGGATGAGGGCCCGTCCGGGCACCAGCCGATGGATGTCGTATCCGTTGCCGATGCGCAGCTCCATGCCGGGGTCTAGGGGGTCGAAAGGAATATCCATTGTTGCGGCCTGCCAGCGGGCGAACAGATCGGGCCGCCGTTCGCGAGTCCGCTGCTCCCGCTGCTCCTGACGCCATCGGGCGATGGCACCGTGGTCGCCACTGCGCAGCACGTCGGGAACCGTCATGCCGCGAAAGTCAGCGGGGCGGGTGTAATGCGGGTGTTCCAGGAGGAGTGCACTGTGGCTTTCCTCCACCAGCGAATCAGCCGTCCCCACCGTGCCGGGAAGTAGGCGAACAACACCGTTGATCACCGTCATCGCCGGCAGCTCACCGCCGGTGAGGACGAAGTCACCCATCGACACCTCCTCATCCGCCAAACCGCGAATCCGCTCGTCGAACCCCTCGTAGTGTCCGCAGAGGAAGACCAATTGATCGTGGTCGGTAGACCAACGCTGCAAATCCTGCTGCTGCAGGGGACGCCCCTGTGGTGACATCAATAGCACCCGACTGCGGGAGCTACGGGGGATTTCCTCCATCGCGGCGAACACCGGTTCCGGCTTGAGCACCATGCCGGCACCACCGCCATAGGGCTCGTCATCCACCTTGCGATGGCGATCCGTGGCGAAGTCCCGGGGATTATGCAGGTGCAACTCGGCAATTCCTGCCTTGAAGGCACGCCCGATCACCCCCAGCTCCAGCAGAGGGGCAAACGCCTGCGGCGCCAGACTCACCACATCCAGGCGATAGGGCGCCATGCCGCCTCAGGCCGCGGGTTTGGACACCCTTCGGATGTCCGTGCAGAAACTGCCCTGAACCGGTGTTCCTTGCGCATCAACAGCTGTGGTGCTGCGCAGGCGCAGGTTGACCCGCGTGAACCAGATCCTCTCCTGCACACACACCCCGTCGGCCCGGCTGAGGTTCAACTCCATGCTGCCGTCGGGCCAGAACCTCCAGCTACCAGGGGCATCACCATCCAGGATCAGCTTTCCATCAGCGGCGAAGGTAAGGGTGCTGCAGGTCCCTCCAGGGGCCTGCACCTGCAGTTGACCGAGAGCCCCCTGCTCTGCCACGCAGCGGACAGTGAGTTCACCCCGCTCGCTGCTGTGCCAGTCGTCATCACCTCCGGCAGCCAGCTCAAAACAGCTGCGAAGGCTCATCCACTCACCGTCGCAGAGATTCAGAAAGGAGGCAGGGTCTTCCGGGGGAAAGGCTTGTTCGCTCATCAGACCATCTTCTCAGCCGGGTCACCAGCTGATGGGGAGAAAGGGATAAGGGCGGTTCCAGCCATAAAGCGCAAGCCGCTGCTGTCCCTGGGCGGCAGCACCACGACGGTGAAAGCCGAAGACATCCGCAAGCACAAGGGTGTTCGCTGGGCAGGTCAAGGCAACGGGCTTGGGCAGACCCAGCTCTGCCAGGGATTCTTCACGAATGCGGAACGATCCAGAGACATCCGGCTGCCGCCGTTGTTCAGCGGCAGCGGTGGCCGTGGCCTGCTCCCAACGCAGGCGAGGCGCATCGAGGCGATGGCTGCCCGGCACGTATTCGAAGGGTCCGTCCTGGCGTTGAACCGGCCGCAGAAAAAACCAGAACTTGAGAGCACGAAAGAACGTGTCGCGATGCAGATCCTTCTGCAAATCATGCGTCCGGGTCTCCTCGCCATGCACCGTCAGGTAGATGTCCAGCTTGTGCGGATTCATGGGCAGCCCAATGATCTGGCGCGATCCCTCATGGAGCCGCTGATCGCGGGAAAAGGCAGCGGCCCGAGGCATCTGCTCGGGATCGATGTGGAGAAAACGGTTGAGGGTTCCACCATCGAAACGGTCAAAACCTCCAGGAAAGGGTTGTTTCGGGCGAAAGCCAGGCCGGGTGTTGTCTGGTGCTGGATGGGAGCGTGACGCGCAACTGACCACAGCCTCCACCTCGTCACGCAAGGCATCAAAGTCGTGTTGCGGCAGAAAGTTCTCCAGCACAACAAAGCCATCCCGCTCCAGGCTGGCCAGCTGAACTGGGCGAAGCAGGCGTCTCCAGAGGCAAAGCGTCTCCGCCAGCTGGACGCGGTGTCGATGCAGCTGCCAACGCCGGTTCAGGCCAGGGTGACCCACCCACGGATCTCGAAAGGTCTTGGTGCGGGTCAGCAACGAAAGCATGAGCGCGACATTACGCGCTCAAGGAATCGTTCATACCTTGAAGTTGAAAGGTCGATTCCTTTGCTGTGATTGAACTCTCGCCGCTGGTTTCAACCACCACCGGCTTTCTCGTGTTGTTCGTGGGGAAACGCCTGAACCGCGAATTCAAGGCGTTACGGAACTATTCGATTCCAGAGCCCGTATCGGGGGGCCTACTTGTGGCCATCCTCCTGACCCTGCTGCATGTGATGGGTGGGCCCGAACTCAGTTTCAACCTTGATTCGCGGGACTTTCTTCTGGTTTATTTCTTCACCACGGTGGGGATGAATGCCCGGTTCAGCGACCTTCTCCGAGGCGGACCGGCACTGTTCATTCTTCTGGGCATAACGATCGGCTACATGACGCTGCAGAACGTCATCGGAGTCACGATGGCGGGTTTGATGGGGCTGCATCCGGCCACGGGACTGCTCGTGGGAACGGTGTCACTAATTGGTGGACACGGCACAACAATTGCCTGGGCTCCGAGCTTTGTGGACACGTTCCAGATTGAAAGTGCCATGGAAATCGGCATTGCAGCGGCCACCTTTGGGTTGGTGCTGGCCAGTGCCAGCGGCGGACCCATCGCCCAATTCCTGATTCGTCGTTTCCAGATTCCCTGTCCGAGCTCAACGGCTGAAGATCAGAGCCAAAGAGGCCAAGCCAACGACGAACAAGATCCGTTGCCTGGAAGAAGGCAGATCGACATGACCTCCTTCCTGGCGGCCCTGTTGGCCATCAACATCTGCATCATCACCGGCACGGTGCTGAACGGTGGCATTGCCGCCCTCGGAGTGAAACTGCCGCTGTTCGTGCCCTGTTTGCTCGTGGGCATCCTGTATTCGAATCTGCTCCCAGCAGAGCGATCTGAGCGCGCTGTTTTCCATTGGCCCCGTCAATCGCCATCGCTCGATCTGATCGGTGAACTGTCCCTGGGAATCTTCCTGGCCATGTCCCTGATGAGCTTGCAGCTGTGGACCTTGGTCGGTCTTGCCCTGCCCTTGCTGATGATCCTGCTGACCCAGTTCATCGTCGCTCTGGCCGTGAACCTGCTGCTCGTGTTCCGGCTCATGGGACGGACCTATGACGCAGCTGTGATCTGCGCGGGCTTTGGCGGGATCGCCCTCGGTTCCACACCAACGGCCATGGCCAACATGACGGCTGTGACGCAGCAATACGGAGCCTCGACGCGGGCCTTTCTGATCGTTCCGCTGGTGTCTGCCTTTTTTCTGGATCTGGTCAATGCATTCCTGATCCCCGGATTCATCGGCCAGCTCTAAGGAAGCGTTCAGTGGTTCCCTGTGTACCCAAGTTCAGCCAAGCGGGCAGGTTTGCTTCGCCAATCCGGCACCACCTTGACGAACAGCTCCAGATACACCGGGCCATCGATGAGCACCTGCATCTGCAGACGCGCCCCCTGACCGATCGTTTTAAGCATCGCCCCGCCTTTGCCGATCAGGATTCCCTTCTGACTCTTGCGCTCCACCAGAACCGTGGCCAGTACTGCGGTCCGCCCCGTTCCTTTGCCCTTGGCCGGCATTTCCTCAATTCGATCAATCGTGACGGCGACGCTGTGGGGCACCTCTTCTCGCGTGTGGAGAAGCACCTGCTCACGAATGAGTTCCCCCAGCAGCACCCGCTCCGGTTGATCGCAAACCATCTCAGGCGGATAGAGCTGTGGCCCCAAGGGCAACTGAGCTGCCATCGCTGCTGTGAGCTCGGCGCAACCATCTCCTGACAGGGCGCTGCAGCGATGCACCGGCCAGTTGGTCTCCTGCAGAAGGGCGTTGTAAGCCTCCTCCGCCGCGGACTGATGCCCCTCCGCCACCTTGTCCCACTTGTTGAGGGCCACCAACACCGGCAAGGACTGCTGCTGCAGCAGATTCACGATGAAGGCATCGCCCCGCCCTGGGCGCTCGCACCCCTCCAGAAGCAGCACCACCAGGTCCACCTCACCGATGGCACTGCGTGCACTCTTCACCAGTCGTTCCCCAAGCAGATGGTGGGGTTTGTGGATGCCAGGGGTGTCCACCAGAACCATCTGAGCCATCTCAGTGGTGAGGATCGCCCTCAGGCGGTTTCGCGTGGTCTGAGCCACAGGGGAGGTGATAGCCACTTTTTCCCCCACCAGCTGATTCAACAGAGTGGATTTGCCCACGTTCGGGCGACCAATCAGTGCGATAAAGCCAGAGCGATAATCCTCTGGTAGCGAAGTTGGGTGCATACCCCAAGTCTGCGCCGCCGTTGAATCGTTCAATAGCCTGAGGTGAGGATTTCGAGAGGGCCATGGCGGACCAGCAGCCCACCTTCCAGCAGGCCATGGAGATCACTGCGGCTTGGCTGCAGCAATGGGACAACGAGGAGATCAGTGATGAAGTGCTGGCCGACCGCATCGGTGAAATGGTGGCCAGCCGCGATGGCGCCCGGGGATTTTTTGTGGTGAGCCTTGCGGGAGACAGTGTTCTCATGGATCGGTTGCCCGACGCCGTTGTCGGACAACTGCGCAGCGCTGGTGATGGAGTGGTTGATCTGAGCGTCCGCAATCTGGCCATGAGCACCGCCATGGCGGTTCAGCACCGACGCTCGGGGGATACAGCTCAGCAGGCCGGTTCTGAGCGGGTCACCAGCCGCTGCATCGAACTGCTCAGGCTTCTGGAACCGGCAGACGTGAAAGAGCGCCTGGAGCAACTGCTGGCCGCAGCCCTCGACAACCGCGGCGAGGATGTCCCCTTCCTGAAGAAGTGGGGATATGACGCTGAGCAGAAGCAAGCCATCGGAGACAGCGTTTATGCCGTGGCAGAGGGCTGAGCCACAAAAAAGCCCCGGACAAGCCGGGGCGAAGAAGACATTCGGTCAAAACCTCAGTCGCGACGACCACCGCCGTTGAGCACGATGATCAGGCGCAAGATGAAGATGAACAGGTTGATGTACGTGAGGTACATGCTCAGGGCACCTGCCAGGTATTGGTCATCCCGGTAGGAGCGGGGCATCGTGTAGAAGTCGACGAAAGCAGCGCCAACGAACAGCACGGTGCCAAAGCCTGCGATCATCAACTCAAAGCTGGTGCCATGGAAGATGGTGGGGGCAAAGATCCCTCCAATGAACTGGACGACCATCGCCAGAATCAGGCCGATCAAGCCGAGGCCAACCACGCCGGAGAGGGCCTGACCAACGGAATCGCTCATGCGACGGCCAACGATCGACGCAATCACAAAGGTGATGCCGGTGGCCAGGGCAGCGGTGCCAACCGCACCGATACCGGCGACGGCTCCAGCGAAGGCCACGAGACCGCTCAGGGTGAATCCGGTGATCAGGCTGTAGATCGACAACAGCGGCAAGGCTGTCGCGTTGTTCCCCTTCATCGCGACGTTCTGCGCGACGAAGAACAGAACCAGGTTGCCGATCACTGCCACCCAGAACAGGGGCATGAACAGCGGGGTGGCCATCATCGAAAGACCACCGATCACCCCGATAGAGGTGAGCACCATGCCGCCACCGACGTAGGGCAGCGCTTTATTGACAACGTTGGGCCCGACAAGGGCGCTGGATTGCGCCTGGCGGATCGCCTCCTGGAAATTGCTGCTTGCTGGCATGTCGACCAGGTCACCAAAGACTCCACACATCCTGCCAGCGATGACAAGGGATTGGAGTGTGGATGTCCCTATCGACGCTGAGGCTTGGCTGTTTTGCGTTCGTCCCGTCGGGCATAGGCCTCGACCACCCGCTGGACAAGGGGGTGACGCACCACATCGGCCGAGGTGAGACGACAGACAGACACGCCTTCCACACCATCCAAAACGTCGGAGGCCTCCACCAAACCGCTCTGCACGGTGGCTGGAAGATCCACTTGTGTGATGTCGCCCGTCACCACCATCCGAGAACGCTCTCCGAGACGGGTGAGCACCATGCGCATCTGGGCAGGCGTTGTGTTCTGAGCTTCATCAAGGATCACAAAGGCATCGCTGAGGGTGCGGCCCCGCATGTAGGCCAGCGGAGCGACCTCAATCACCCCCTTCTCCAACAGCACGCTTGTTTTCTCCGCTCCAAGAAGGGAATGCAAGGCGTCATAGAGCGGGCGCAGATAGGGATCCACCTTCTGCTGAAGGTCGCCCGGCAGGAACCCCAGGCGCTCCCCAGCCTCGACAGCCGGCCTGGTGAGAATCAAACGCTCCACCTTGCGTTCGGTGAGCATCCGAACAGCAAGAACTGTGGCCAAGAAGGTTTTTCCTGTGCCCGCAGGCCCGAGCGCAAAGGTGAGGTCGTGGCGCTCCATGGCATCCACATATTTCTTCTGTCGCAGGGTGCGCGGTCGCAGCAGATTGCCCTTTTGGCTCTTTGCCAACACCTGCTCCCCCATGGCGGCATGGTCATCGCCGCGGCCGGTGTTGAGGGCTCCAAGAGCCGATTGAAGATCCACCGAAGAGACCGACTGACCCTCCTGCCAGATCGGGCGCACCAGTTCCACAACCGCAGCAGCCCGTTCAATCTGCGTCGGACGCCCGGTGATCACCAACTGAAGACCCCGCAACACCATGGAGGCTCCTGTCAGAGCTTCGAGGCGATGCAGGGTTGTTTCTGCTTCACCGGCCAAAGCCAATGCAGCATCGGGATCAGGCAGGTCGAGAACGAAACGGCCGCGTTCGCCGTCGTCAGACACCGGAATGATCAGCCCTCGGTGGATTCGGCTTCAGCGGAATCGGAAGCAGCCGCTTCAGCTTCAGCAGCCTTGGCATCAGCAGCATCCTTAGCGGCCTGCTTGACATCAGCCTCACGCTTGGCCGCTTGCTTGGCCTTACCGACAGTTTCTGCAGAACGCACGGTCTTTTCAAGAAGACCGCCACGCTCGAGCAGCGTACGCACGACATCGGTGGGCTGGGCACCCTGCCCCAAACGCTCACGGATGGCCTCGGTATCGAGACGTGTTTCCTTCGTCCGCGGGTTGTAGAAGCCCAGCTCCTGGAGGGGACGACCGTCCCGACGAGAGGTGCTGTTACAGGCCACGAGGCGGAAGCTCGCTTCCCGCTTCTTGCCAAACCGCTTCAGGCGGAGCTTGATCATCGTGGCCCTGGAATGAAGGAAAAGAGGTGGTCCGGCGGCGCCTAAACGCCCGCCAAACAACCACCATACCGTTCCGCCTTCACAGATCCCCGAAGCCCTTCTTCTTCTTGGCCGGTCGCTGCCGCTTGGGCGGTCCGCCGCGACCGGGGCGGCCACCGCCAGCAGGCATGCCACTCATTCCTGGCATTCCACCCATCCCTGGCATTCCAGGCATACCGCCCATCCCGGGCATGCCACCCATTCCTGGCATACCGCCCTGACTCATCTGCTGCATGAAGCCACGCATTTTCTGGAAGTCGGCCAGCACCTTGTCCACATCAGCGGGCTGATGACCGCTGCCGCTGGCAATCCGCCGTCGTCTTGAGGGTTGACTCGCCAGCAAGTCGGGGTTTTCCCGCTCCTGCTGTGTCATCGAGCCGATCATGGCCTCGATGCGCTTCAACTGCTGCTCTCCCTGCTTGAGCATGCCGTCATCGATTTTGTTCATGCCCGGGATCATTTTCATCAGGCCACCGAGCGAACCCATGCGCTTGATCAAGCGCATCTGCTTCACGAAGTCAGAAAAGTCAAACGTCGCCTCCTGAAGCTTCTTCTGCATCTTCTCGACGTCGGCAAGTTCGACCTCCTTCTGGGCCTTCTCCACCAGCGTCAGCACATCACCCATGCCGAGGATGCGACTGGCCATCCGTTCGGGATGGAACGGCTGCAGCGCCTCCACCTTCTCGCCAGTACCGATGAACTTGATCGGCTGACCGCTCACCTTGCGGATCGAGAGGGCCGCACCGCCGCGGGAATCACCGTCGAGTTTGGTGAGAACTGCTCCAGTAATGCCCACCTGATCGTGGAAGGCACGGGTGAGCTCGGCCGCCTCCTGGCCAATCATCGAATCCACCACCAGCAGCACCTCATCGGGCTGCACGGCGGAACGGATCCGCACCATCTCCTCCATCATCTCGGTGTCGATCTGGAGACGGCCGGCGGTGTCCACCAGGAGGGTGTCGAACCCCTCCTGCTTCGCTTTGGCCAAGCCAGCCGCGGCGATGTCCTCTGGCTTGGCTTGAGCTCCGAGGCTGAACACCTCCACATCGATCTGGGCACCCAACGTCTTGAGCTGCTCGATAGCCGCTGGTCGATAGACGTCGGCACCCACCATCAGGGCTCGACGTCCCTGGTCCTTGAGGTGCAGACCAAGCTTGGCCGTGGCGGTGGTCTTACCCGCACCTTGGAGGCCAGCCATCAGCACGACGGTGGGAGCCTCGGCCGCCTTGGCCAGAGGAGCGTTATCCCCCCCCATGACCTCCACCAGCTGCTCATGGACCACCTGGATGAACTTTTGATCCGGGTTGACCCCTCGCACCACTTCAGCGCCGA
>NZ_JAKUHI010000015.1:0-42953 GCF_023630615.1 Synechococcus sp. MU1648 | reverse complement strand
CCCTGAGAAAATAGCTCGATGCCAGGTAAAACATTCTCTTAATAGGTTGATGATTGGCTGATTGTTGTAGCAATCACCATCACCAACCATGAAAAAGCCACCTCATTCGAGGTGGCTTTTTTGTTGTCTATTTTTTTGCTGCGAGATACCTGATAACCTCGTGCAGCGATTGAATGACCTCGTGGTCTCTGGGATCTCGATCAGGGTTGCCGTCTCGAAGGCTGAAGAGGGTTTTCATCCCTGCCTTTCTTGCGGCATCGCATTCCTCTCCATTGTCACTTATAAACCATATATTCTCAGGAGCGCTGTTGATTAGAGTGGCGATCGTGGTGTAGCTCTGAAAGGCTTTCTTGGGTCCAGTGTGGGTGTCAAACCAATGGCTAAAAAGCGTCTCTATATTGCCTTCCGAGGTGTATCTGTACAGAAGCTTCTGTGCATGAATGCTCCCTGACGAATACACCGATAGCGTGATTCCTTGCTGATGCCATTGCTGCAGGCATTCGACTGTCTCTGGGAAGAGTTCGGCCTTTAATTCCCCATTGCTGTAGCCAAGTTCCCAGATTTCACCCTGTATATCTTTTAGTGCTGTCGACTTTTTGTCGATGACGATGAGATGCTCGAGGTACTGAGTTAATGCATCCATTTCGCTGATTTGCTGAAGATCAACTTGCTTTTTGAGTTGTACGCTCTTCACGGATTGATCCTCCGCCCATTCTTTCTTGGCCTTTTGGATCGTTTGACTTTGATTTCCATTTTGTTCATTCTGAATCAAATAACTGCTCAGTTCGCGCTTGGCGAAGGGGAACAAAATTTTGCTCACAAAGCTGACTGGGCAAGTCGTGCCTTCGATATCGAGCAGGAGGTGTTGGTTCATGATTAATTTCTGATCATCATCTGGGTCAATTTCACGTTGAGCAGAAACTCAAGAATTTCGATGTGTCGTTTGCTGGTCTCTAGGCTGTCCCCCCAGGCGTAGAGGCCGTGGCCAGCTACAAGGAATCCGCACGGCGCTGATGCAAGCGAAGGGCTGATGGCGTTACTTAGATTCTGCATCGACTGACTGTTGCTGATCACAGGGATGTTGACGCTGGTGGCATGGGTGTTGATGCCATGCAGTCCTTTCAACATTTCCCACCCCTCCAATGTGATCACTCCATCGTTTTCGTACTGACGGGAGAGGACCGTGCCCGGCACGGAATGAGTGTGCAGCACAGCTCCTGCTTGAGTTGCATCAACAATGCGGAGATGCAACGCAGTTTCTGCACTGGCATTGCCTTCTCCGGATAAGACATTGCAAGTTTGATCAACCACAATCAGCTGCTCTGCACTGACCTGGCCCTTATCCACACCGCTGGGTGCCATCAGTAATTGCAGTGGCTGATGCTGCAGCACAACACTGAAATTTCCCCCTGTGCCGTCGCACCATCCGCGGATGTGAAGGGCTTTGATGGCCTGAACCAGTTGGTCCCGTTTCGTTCGGCTGGTCCTCACAGTCTGGGGATCCCTTCTTCTTCTATACAGGAACCAGAGGCCGCTCTGCATTGATCCTTCCTCCCAGTCTTCGCTGGACCGGAACACACCTGGAGTTGCTCGACCAGCGACAACTGCCTGGGTCTGTTGTCTTTATGCAGCTGAAGACATGGGACGAGGTAGCTACAGCCATCTCGTCCATGGCCGTCCGTGGTGCTCCCGCGATCGGCATTGCTGCGGCATGGGGTGTCGTTCTTGCTGCGCAGGCCGGGGATGACCTCTCGTGTGCCATACGAGGCCTTAGAGCATCGCGACCAACCGCCGTCAATTTGGGCTGGGCTCTCAAAAAAATGGAGTCGTTCATTGCATCCACCGGTTCGGTTAACTGCGAGTCGCTTGCTGTTGTGGCCGCTGAGCTTCAGAGACAGGATTGTCTGCTGACCCAAAGGCTGGTCGACCACGGCGTTTCTTTGTTGAGTCAGGGGTGTCGGGTCTTGCACCATTGCCATACCGGCGCGATCGCTACCGCAGGGGTTGGTACGGCACTCGGTGTGATTTCAGCCGCTCACGCCCGTGGCGTTTTGCGTCATGCCTGGCTGGATGAGACGCGTCCTCGGTTGCAAGGGGCTGCCCTGTCTGCCTGGGAGTTGGGTTGTTTGGGGGTGCCCTGCACGGTGATTGTCGACGGAGCCAGTGGATTGCTGATGCGTCGGGGCGAGGTGGACGCCGTGATGGTGGGCTGTGACCGTGTCGCCGCCAATGGCGATGTCGCCAACAAGATCGGGACCTACAACCTGGCTCTTGTCGCCAAAGCCCATGGCGTCCCCTTCTATATCTGTGCACCTGGCAGCAGCATTGATCTGGCCACCCCCGATGGGGATGCCATCACGATTGAGGAACGCGATGCCCAGGAGATCACCCATGTTCAAGGTTTGTCGGTTGCGGCTCCTGGGGCCCAGGCTTGGAACCCTGCATTCGACATCACACCAGCTCACCTGGTGACGGGGTTAATCACAGAGTTCGGCGTGCTTCGCCCGCCCTATCGGGAGTCGCTCCGCGGGCTTTCGCTTCCCAATCAGCCCTGACACTGTGGGCACCAGTGGGTGCTTCGACCGGACAGCTTTTCCCTGCTAATTGGTGTTCCACAGCTGCGGCAGGGTTCCCCTCCACGCCGATAGACCCAGGCCTGCCCTCCGTAATTGCCATTGACGCCTTCAAGATCGCGGAAATCGCTGAAGGTTGTTCCACCGGCTCCAATGCTGATGGTCAAAACATTGACCAAGGCATCCCGCAGCTTCTCCAGTTGGTCGAGCTTCAGCTGGCCTGCCGGCGTGAAGGGAGCGATTCCTGACGCGAATAGACATTCATCCGCGTAGATGTTGCCAGCTCCAGCAACCAGGGCCTGGTCCAACAGAGCTGTTTTGATCGGTCGGCTGCTGCCCTTGAGCTTGTGCTTCAGATAAGCGGCAGAGAACTCTGGACTGAACGGTTCAGGGCCGAGTCGCGTCAAGCCACTGATCACGTCTTCAACCGCCTGGTCCGGAGGAACCCACCACATCTCCCCGAAGCTGCGCACATCAACAAAGCGCAACTCTTGATCAGCAGCGTTCCAGAGGCGAACACGGGTGTGTCGGCACGGATCAGTGGGCTGCTCATGCCACTGAAATTGGCCAGTCATGCGCAGATGAACGCCCCAAACGCCGCCATGGGGATTCAGGGATGCCATGAGGTACTTGCCCCTGCGTTGCCAGTCGCCCACTGTTGCGCCACAGAGACCGTGGACAAAGGCGTCAGGGCCTCCTGGGCTCGCTATCGCTCTCGGTCGGCAGACCTCAACTTGTTCAATTTTGAAGTCGACAAGACGATCTGCCAGTCCCCGACGGACCGTCTCGACTTCAGGGAGTTCAGGCAACGGCCTCAGGCCGGCTCGAGTTCCGCCTCAGCGAAATTGTTGGTGTTGATGCCGCCATCAACGCCCTGCAGGCCGCTGTAGTTGACCTTCTCAAAGCGGACGACAACGGGATAGCGGATTCCCGAAGTGTCGATCGTGGCAACAGTGCCAACTTCGTTGAACCAGTAAGACTCTGGACGCTTGATGCGCACCTTGGCGCCGCGGGTGATCGCCATCGCTGGGCATTAGGAGATGCAAACGGAGCGTATCTCGCTGAATGGATGCATATCACCGCTACGTCACAGAATGTCGTCCCTTCGTTGTTGGCGTCCCTTTGAACAGTTCCATCGCACCTGACCCCGATCCGTCTCTGCTTCAACTGGATTTGCCGGACCCAGAGCGGGACGACATCAGCACGATGGAATTTCTGGCCCGCCTGGAACAGGCCTGGGCCGTCTGCGACCGCTTTGATCTGCAGACTGAGATCTGGCGGGGTCGCATTCTCCGTGCCGTTCGGGATAAGGAAAAGCGTGGCGGTGAGGGTCGGGGAGCTGGCTTTCTGCAGTGGCTGAGGGAACAAGAAATCAGTAAGACCCGTGCCTATGGCTTGATCCAACTGGCGGAATCCGCCGACAGCATGCTCAGCGACGGCACCCTGGAGGAGAGCAGTGTGAATCACTTCTCCAAGCGCGCCTTTATGGAAACCGCCCAGGCGGTTCCAGAAGTTCAGCTGATGATTTCCGAGGCCGCCAACGAAGGTCAGGAAATCACCCGAAAGCAGGTGCGTCGTCTCACCGATGAATTCACGGCGGCCACGAGTCCATTGCTGCCGGAAGAGATTCGTCAACGCACCCAGGAAAATCTGCTGCCACCCCGTGCTGTGGCTCCACTGGTCCGTGAATTGGCCAAGCTTCCGGAGCCGCAGCAGGAGGATCTGCGCAAGGTGCTTCGCGATGAGCCCGAACTCGACCGCATCAAGGACGTCACCAGCACGGCCCGTTGGATCACCAAGGCAACGGAGTCGGGCATTGCCGTGAGGGCTTTTCAGCAGGGAGAACTGGATCTCGACCGTGCCATGCAAGAGGCCCAGCGCCTGGATGCCCTCGGCCTCTTGGCTGATGCTGTAGGCCAGGCCCAGGCCCTTGAGTCGGCTGTACTCAAGCTGCACACCTCCTGGCGGCGTTTGGGCGGTCTTCAGGAGCGCCTATGGGTCGAAAGCGGAAGTAGCACGCCCTACTTGCGCGATGTGCTGAACGCCCTGCAGACCCTCAGTGGTGCCACGCTACGGGTGTCGCTAGGAGAGCTTGCTGGAGGAAAGCGGGTGCGGTTGCAGCTGGTGGAGGAGGCTCCAGATCAATTGGATCCCCCACCGATGCCCTGACTCCAGATCTTGTGCTCGATAATCTGAAGCCTCCACATCTGGTGTGTTCTGGCTTCGCTCGAGCGTGCTCTGCAGACCCACTTCGGGTGGGATGGCTTTCGACCAGGGCAACGGCCTGTGGTGGATGCTGTGCTGGAGGGACGGGATGCGCTGGCGGTGCTGCCCACCGGCGGCGGGAAATCGCTTTGTTATCAGCTTCCAGCGCTGGTGCGCGAAGGGCTGGTGGTGGTGATCTCACCGTTGGTTGCTCTGATGGAGGATCAGGTGATGGCCCTGCAGCGACGGGGGATCGCTGCGGCCTGTCTGCATGCCGGTCTGGATCCGGCTCGACGCCAGCAGGCCTTGGAGCAGCTGCGGGATGCCACGCTCCGTCTCCTCTACATCGCGCCGGAACGCCTCCAGGGTGAGCAGACCCGGCTGATGCTGGAACGCCATGCCATGGAGGGGCGTCTTGTGGCCCTCGCGGTGGACGAAGCGCACTGCATCAGTGCCTGGGGGCATGATTTCCGCCCCGATTACCGCCGCCTTGGCCAGATCCGCAGCCTCTGCCCAGGGGTCCCGATGCTGGCCCTGAGCGCGACGGCAGCCCCGCGGGTGCGTGCCGACATCATTCGTCTGCTTGATCTGCGTCGGCCGCTTGTGCAGGTGAGCTCGGCCCGCCGGGACAACCTCCACTACACGATGCAACGGCGCCCGCGGGATCCCATGCCCCAGGTGTTAGAGGCGCTGGAGAGGTCCCGTGGTGCAGCGCTGATCTATGCCCGCACCCGTCGTTCCGTGGAGCAGTGGGCGGAACGTCTCAGTGATCAAGGGGTTGCCGCAACGCCGTATCACGCCGGTCTGGATCCGCAGACCCGGCAACAGGCCTTACGGCTGTTTCTCGAGCACCAGCGGCCGGTCCTCGTGGCAACAGTGGCATTCGGGATGGGAGTCGACCGTGGAGATGTCGGTCTTGTCCTCCACCTTGATCTGCCAGCAACGCCGGAGGGCTATCTGCAGGAATCAGGTCGCGCCGGCAGAGACGGCCAGCCGGCCCATTGCCATGTGCTGTTCTCCCCGGGAGATCGCACCAGCTTGGGTTGGGCTATGCAGGCCTCAGCCCGGGGCAGTGACGCGTTGGAGGACCGTCGGCGGTTGGATCTGGCGCAGCAACAGCTGCGTCGGATGGAGGCTGTCGCGGAGGGTGAGATGTGTCGAGAACAGGCCCTGTTGCTCGCCGTTGGCGAGTTGGTGGCTCCCTGTGGTCGTTGTGATCGCTGCATGGAGGCACCGAAACGACGGGACTGGTCCCCACAGGTTGAAACACTGCTGGCCCATCTGGCGGAGCAGGACGGTACGGAGATGCGGCGCCTGGGTGAGCACTTGGGCCTGCATGAACCCGGACGCCATGACCGCTGGACCTGGTTGGCCCGTCGGCTCGTGCAGGAGGAGTTGATTCAGGAAAGCAATGACGGCGCTCAAAGGCTGTACCTCCGAGAGAGCGGCCGGAGATTTCTGGATTCCCCCTGGACGCTTGATTACGCCGCCTGAGTCAGGCCTTGGCCTGACAACGATCCTTCACCAAGTCTTTTTCGAACCGGTTCTTCGGCGCCTCCCAGACTTTCCAGCTCCCATCGGCACCGGTGGCATTGATCTTTTTGGCGGAACAATTCACGGCCAGGTACAGGGCCTGACCCTTGGCATTGAGAGTGGGCACCACCTGACTGCCGCCCATGGGCTGCCAGTTGGCCCAGTCCACCTGGAGCGGACCGTAGGTGCGCCAGTCAGCCGATTTGGCCAGGGTCTGCTGGGGCTTGGCGGCCTGGACCGGCTTGGCCTTGGGAGCAGGCTTCTTGGTCTGCACTGGTTTGGTTTGAACCGGCTTGGCTGCCACAGGCTTGGCCTTGGCTTGAACCTTTGGCTTCACCATCACAACTGGCTTGATGGCGGTTGCCACCGGTTGGGTTTGTACGGGCTGGGATTGCGTGCTGATGGGTTTCTGGAAGGAGGGATCCGTCAGATAAAGGCGCGTTCCCACTTCCACCTTGTTGGGGTCGCTGAGCTCGTTGATGCTGATCAGGCTGGCCACTGGAAGCTTGTAGGCCTTGGCGATCTGCGTAAGAGTTTGCCCTTTGGCAACGGTGTGTTCGGTGGCTCCCGTGATCGGGGTTACGGCCACTGGCTTGAAGGCCGGGCGCGGCATGACTGCGTTGCTGGGGAGTCGCAGGGTCTGACCGACTTCCACGTGGTTGGCGTTACGCAGGTTGTTGAGGGCCATCAGGTCGCGACCACTGACCCGGTACTGGCTGGCAATGCTGCTGAGGGTCTCACCGCTGTTGACGCGATGGCGTCCAGAGCCCGCCGTCACGGTGGGGCCTGGCACTTGCAGGCGGCTTCCAGCTTGGACAAGGTCTGGGTTGCGGATCCCATTCATCCGCATCAGGGTGCCGACGCTGACGCCGTAGCGGTCAGCGATATCCGAGAGCGTCTCGCCGGATCGCACCGTCACCGAGGCAGCTGTGGCTGACAGAGGGAGCCAAGCCGTCAGAAGAAGGGCGGCAAGAGCGGTACGGCGCATTCGTCTCCGGTAGATCCCTGCAAGATACGGTGCTTGACGTAAAGCGCCAGCCCCCCAGAGCACTTGCTGCAGCAGGGATGTGATGGATGTCGCCTCGCTTTATCCAGCGAGCCGCCTCAGCAGATTGAGATCCACCTTGTAGGGCGGGTAACGCAGCTTGAAATCAAACCGGAATGGGCGTTTAAGCACCGCCTTGTGATGACTGAACGTGTCGAAGCCGCTCTGGCCGTGGTAACTCCCCATCCCGCTGGCGCCAACACCGCCGAAGGGCAGCTGGGGCACGCCGGCCTGCATCACCACATCGTTGAGGCAGACCCCGCCTGAACTCGTGGTGGTGAGCACCTGTTGCTGCTGGGCCTCATCACCTCCGAAGAGATACAGCGCCAACGGTTTGGGGCCTCTGCGGATCTCCTGAAGCGTTGTAGTGAGGTTCTCGAGCACCAGCACCGGTAGGAGCGGACCGAACAGTTCCTCCGCCATCAGCGGATCATTGCGGTCATCCACGCGGATCACGGTGGGTGCGATGCGCCGTTGCCCTCGGCTGATTTCGCCTCCGATCAGAATTCGGCCGTCCGCTCTGGCTGTTTCCAGAAGCTGCTCCAGCCGATTGAACTGCCGCTCATTGATGATTTGCCCCAGCTGTTTCGAGGTCAGGGGGTCGTCGCCATACATCTCAGTTCTGGCCTCTGCCATCGCCTTCAGCAGGGGCGAACGCAGTTCGGGTTGCACCAGCAGATGGTCTGGCGCGATGCAGGTCTGCCCGGCATTAATCCCCTTGCCCCAGATCAAGCGTCGGGCCCCCACCTTGAGGTCGGCACCCTCGAGAACGATTGCCGGGCTCTTGCCCCCCAGTTCCAGGGTTACCGGAGTGAGGTGGGCAGCGGCTCCTTCCAGCACCTTCCGTCCGATGCTGCCGCCACCTGTGAAGAAGATGTGGTCAAAGGGCATGGCCACCAGGTCTGCAGCCACAGTCCCATCCCCCTGGACGACCTGCACCACGTCGGGTTCGAAGTGCTCAGGGATCAGTCGCGCAATGAGATCAGCAATGGCTCCAGCGTGTTCCGAGGGTTTGAGCACGGCCGTGTTGCCAGCAGCTAGAGCACTGATTAACGGCCGTAGCGTCAGTTGAAAGGGATAGTTCCAGGGGCCGATGACCAGAACGCACCCGAGTGGTTCCGGCACAACCCTGGCCTGACCTGGGCGGAGTGAGAGGGGCACCGCGACTCGACGCGGACGCATCCATCGCTCCAGCTGCCGGCCGGTGAGCTTGAGCTCCTGTCGCAGAGCGATCAGTTCAAAAAAGGCTTCGGTCGGTGGTTTCCCGAGGTCGGCGGCGAGTGCCTCGAGCACCTCTGATTCATGCTCCTCCACTAGGGCTGAGAGGCGTTGCAACTGCTCTTGGCGCCAGGCCAGGGGACGGGTCAGCCCAGCTCCAACAAGCTCCTGCATCCGGCTCAGTTGCGTTTGGGTGAGGGGCACGGGGCTGACGATCAGGCCAGTCGGGTCTAGCAGTGGTGAATCTGCAACCGGGGGATGACCCCAGAGCTTCCGTGGTGGTCAGGGACGGTCATCTACCAGTTGATCGTTCGGAGTTATTCCGATGGGAATGGCGATGGCACTGGTGATTTCAAGGGGCTTGCGGCGCGGTTGCCCTATCTGCGTTGGTTGGGGGTTAACACCCTCTGGCTGACGCCGATTTATCCGTCTCCCCTGCGGGACGGGGGTTACGACATCACTGATTTCACCGGAATCCATCCGGATCTGGGTGATCTCGCCTCATTCCATCGGTTCCTCACGGCGGCCCACAGCCAGGGAATGCGGGTGATTTTGGACCTGGTCCTCAATCACACCAGTGACCTTCATCCCTGGTTCCAGCGAGCCCGCTGGGCTCCTCAGGGCAGTCCGGAACGGGATGTTTACGTCTGGAGTGACGACCCCAAGCGCTATGCCGAGGCACCGGTTCTGTTCAGGCACTTCGAGGCCTCGAATTGGGAGTGGGATCCGGTTGCCGAGCAGTACTACCTGCACCGATTCCTGCGTCATCAGCCCGATCTCAATTACGAGAATCCCTGGGTGCAAGACACGATGCTGGAGGTTGTCGACTTCTGGCTAGAGCGCGGTGTGGACGGTTTCCGTTTGGATGCGGTTCCGTTCCTGTTCGAGTCAGAGGGCAGCCGTTGTGAAGGTTTGCCGGAGACCCACGCCTTCCTCAAGCGTTTGCGGGAACGGGTGGATCGGCATGACCGTGACGTGCTGTTGCTGGGAGAGGCGATTCAGCCGGTGCAAGAGGCCGCTCCATACCTGGCGGATGACGAACTGCATGGTGCGTTCAACTTCGTTCTCACCGCCCATCTGTTCGCAGCTATTGCCAGTGGTCGCACTCAGCAGCTTGGGGAGTGCCTGATGCAGGCCGAGCAGGCTGTGCGTGGTCCTCGCTGGGCTTTGCCGCTGCGCAACCACGATGAACTGTGGCTCGGGGATGGTCATCTGATCAGCGATGAGGTGATTCAGACCATCCGGGTTGGCTTGCCCCAGGGGCAGGGGCATTGGCTGAACTGGGGGATTAACCGACGCCTGGCTCCCCTCCTCAACGGCGATCCGCGCTCCAACCGCTTGCTGCATGGTCTTCTGTACAGCGTTCCTGGAATGCCTTGCCTGTACTACGGCGATGAACTGGGCATGGGTGATTGGCCTGGTCTAAGGGACCGTGATCCCAACCGCACGCCGATGGCCTGGACGCCGGCACGCAATGGTGGCTTCTCGACCGCCCCCGATCCGCTGTTGGTGCTGCCACCGATCACAGCTCCCGGATATGACTACCGCGTGGTGAATGTGGAGGTGCAAAAGCAGCTGCCGGGGTCGTTACTGAACTGGCATCGACGCATGCTCACCTGCCGCCGTCTCCTGCCAGCGCTCAGGCATGGAAGCTTCCGCTTGCTCCACAGCCCCCACCCCGGGGTGTTGGTGTACCTCCGCTGCACCGAGGCGATGACGGTGCTGGTGGCCGCCAATGTCACCGCCGCAGGGGCGTCCCTCAGTCTTGATCTGTCGGAGTGGGCTGGCGAGCGCACCCGTGAGGTGATGTGGGGCTGTGAGTTCCCTCCCGCCGCAGCGGAGTGGTTCGTGAATCTTCCGCCCTACGGATTCAATTGGTGGCTGATCGGGGAGGTGGAGCCCGCCGCGACGCCGGCTTGATCCAGGAGGGCATCCACCTGGGGCCTGAGCCGTTCGGCATCGTCCAGGTCCACCATGGCCAGCCGGCAGCGGCGGGCCAGTACATCGCTGCTGCAGCAGGCATGTTCCCGCTGGATGGCGTGGTCCAGTTCTGCGGCACAAAGGGGGATGACCGGGCTGAGGGGCTCGCGTCGGCTGGGCTCGGAGGGTTCGATCACGGCCACTGCCTCCAAGCCATAGGTGCTTTGGAGATGGGCGACTTGCGCGGCCCTTAGAGAGGTGTCGGGGAGCAGGGCTTCGAGTTGGTGTTTCTGGCGTTGCAGGCCGTCCAGGGTTGCCTGCAAGGACTCCGCTGCCCCTCGCAGCGGCATCGGTTCAGGCTTGGGTAGAGGCCGCCCGAGCTGGCGTTCCACCGCGGCCAGGGTGTCCTCGGCCATGGGCCGGCAGGTGGTCCATTTGCCTCCCATCACGCTCACTAGGCCGCAGCTCAGGGTTTCCACCTCGTGCTCCCGTACCACGCGGCTGCTGTCCATGCCCTGGTCCGCGGGCTTCAGCAGCGGTCGTCCCCCCGCCCAACGGCTGCTCACCTTCGGATGCTGGAGCTGGGGAAACCACTCACGCACGTAGTCGAGCAGGTAGCTCTCCTCCTCCGGTGAGGGGGATGTGGCGCTCTCCTTCGTGCAGGCTTCATCCGTGGTTCCCACCAGCGTGCGGCCGTGGAAGGGGAGCATGAACAGCACGCGTCCATCCGCGGTGGATGGCACCAGAAGCCCGAGGCCCTCTGGGCAGAGGTTCTGTTCCAGCACGATGTGTGCTCCACGGCTGGTGAGCATGCGTGGGGGGGCGTCAGCGTCCGCCATCTGCCGGATTTCATCTGCCCGAATGCCCGTGGCATTCACGAATGCCGAGGCGCACCAGCGCTCCCGTTGGCCCGTTACGGACTCACTGATGGCTGCCTTGAGCTGGCCCGTTCCGTCGGTTTCCAGCTGCACCACCCGACAACGGGTGCGCAGGGTTGCCCCCCGCTGCTCCGCCGTGAGAGCCAGCAGCAGGTTGAGGCGGGCATCGTCGAACTGCCCATCGCTGTAGGCCACGCCGCCTTGACATGCCTTCATCAGAGGCAGGGCCTGACGCATCTGCTGCTGAGACAGCAGTCGGCTGTGGCCGATGCTCCGCTGACCTGCCAGGGCGTCATACATTCCCAGCCCAAGGCGGTAATAGGCCTGTCCCCAGAGCTGTTGTGTGGGCAGGGCCAGTTCGAGTCGCCGGGCCAGAAACGGCGCCTGTGTCAACCAGTGGCTCCGCTCGAGCAGGGCTTCCCTCACTAGCCTCAGTTGGGCCAGATCCAGGGTTTTGAAGGCCAGCTCCAGGTAGCGGACCCCGCCATGGAGCAGCTTCGTGCTGCGGCAACTGGTGCCACCTCCGATATCTCCGGCCTCGAGCAGGGCCACGCTGAGGCCCCGCCGCGTGGCCTCGTAGGCCACGCTCGCGCCACTGGCACCAGCCCCGATAACCAGCAGGTCCACCTGTTGATCAGCCATGCCACCCAAGGCTTCTGGACACGGCGTTCTGCCAGCGTGCGCGCCAGCTGCTGCGCTGGGATTCATCCATCTGTGGCTGAAACAGTTCCGCACCGTCACTCCGCGCGGTCGCGAGCTGCTCCAGGTTGTTGATCACCCCGGCTTGAAGTCCTGCGAACAGCGCCACCCCCCGTGCGGTGCTCTCGAGGCTGGCGGGCCGCCGGACCGTCAGACCGGTGCAATCCGCCTGCGCTTGCAAGAGGGGATCGGAGGCAGCAGCGCCACCATCCACGGCCAGTTCACCCAGGCTGGTGCCGAGGGCCTGTTCAGCGAGTTCCACCAATGTCGCCACAGATAGGGCAATTCCTTCCAGAGCCGCTCGGGCGATGTGACCACGCCCGCTGTCACGGGTGAGGCCCACCAGAACACCGCGAGCCTGGGGATCCCAGTGCGGTGTCCCCCAGCCGGTGAAGGCGGGCACGAGCATCACACCTCCAGAATCCGGCACCGAAAGCGCCAGGTCGTTGACCTGAGAGGCCTGATCAATGATCTGCAGCCCGTCCCGCAGCCACTGGATCACGGTGCCGGCGTTGAACAGACTCCCCTCAAGGCAGAAGCTGGGCGTGCCGGCGGCATCGGTCCAGCCGAGGGTGCTCAGCAGACCCGCATCCGAGCGACGGAGGACGTCGCCAGTGTTGATCACCAGAAAGGCCCCCGTCCCGTAGGTGCACTTTCCTTCCCCGGGTTGCAGGCACAGCTGGCCAAGGGTGGCGGCCTGTTGGTCGCCGAGCATCGCCTGGATCGGTAGGCCTGCAAAAGGCAGATCCGATCCAATGTGCCCGAACTCACCGCGGCAGGGCAGTAACTCCGGGAGAGCGTTGGCGGGTAGCCCTGTCGGGGTTCGGAAGTCATCCACCCAGCGCTGCTGCTCTAGATCCATCAACAGCGTTCGGCTGGCATTGCTCATGTCGCTGCCATGGCGCTGGCCGCCGGTGAGTTGCCACAGCAGCCAGCTCTCCACCGTCCCGAAGCAGAGGTCATCGCTGGCCGCGGCGGATTGGGCGTCGTCGTAGTGATCGAGCATCCAGCGGATCTTGCTGGCACTGAAGTACGGGTCGAGCAGCAAGCCAGTGCGTCGGCACCACTCCTGCTCCAGGCCCTGCTGTTTCCAGGCCTCGCAGATGGAGGCGGTACGGCCGTCCTGCCAGACGAGGGCCGGTCCGCAGGGGAGGCCGCTGCTGCGGCGCCAGAGCACCGTGGTTTCCCGTTGGTTGGTGATGCCGCAGCTCACCACCGCCTTGCGCTGTCCATCGCTGAGCTTCGCGTCGAGCTGAACCAGGGCCTGTCGCTGGCTGGTCCAAATCGCCATCGGGTCCTGTTCCACCCATCCATCAGCGGGGTAGGAAATTGGCAGCGGTGCACTGGCGCTGATCACCAGATCCCCCGAGCTACTGAACAGTGCAGCCCTGGAGCTGCTAGTGCCCTGATCGAGGGCCAGAAGAAGAGGCTGCTCAGCCATGGCCAATGTCTTTCTCTCCTGCTAGCCAGGAGTTGGCTGACTGCAAAGGTTTTGCGAGCGATCACTCCGTTTCGAGATCCACCTGCTTGGGTTGCCGATGCGGTGCTCTACCAGATCTTTCCCGACCGTTTCCGGCGCAGTGATCGGGTCAATGCGCAGCGCTATCTCGCTCTGAAGCCATGGGGGATGGACCCTCGGGAAGAGGGATTTCAGGGCGGGGATCTCTATGGCGTGATTGATGCTCTCGATGAGCTGCAAGCCATGGGCATCACCTGCCTTTACCTCACGCCCATCTTCAGCTCAGCCGCCAACCATCGTTATCACGCTTACGACTACTTCGAGGTTGATCCTCTGCTGGGGGGCAACGCAGCTCTCACGGAACTCATCGACGCTGTGCATCAGCGCGGAATGAAGTTGGTTCTTGATGGTGTGTTCAACCATTGCGGCCGAGGCTTTTGGGCCTTTCATCACGTGGTGGAGAACGGTGCGGATTCGCCGTACCGGGATTGGTTCCATGTGCACCGTTGGCCCCTCCAGCCCTATCCCGCGGAAGGCGAGGACTGCGGATACGACTGCTGGTGGGCATTGCCTGATCTGCCCAAGTTCAACCATGGGAACCCTGGTGTCCGGGAGCATCTGCTGGCGGTCGGCCGTCACTGGCTTGAACGTGGGATCGATGGTTGGCGTCTCGACGTTCCAGCAGAGGTCCCTGCCGATTTCTGGGTGGAGTTCCGGAAGATGGTGCGGTCCACCAACCCGGATGCCTGGATTGTTGGAGAAGTGTGGGGAGATGCAACGGCCTGGCTGCAGGGCGACCACTTCGATGGCGTGATGAATTACCGGCTTGGTTGGAGCAGCATTTGCTGGGCCGCCGGTGAGACGCTGCGCCGGGACTATCGCAACCGTGAGTACCCCCTTGATCCCCTGGATGGCCAGGCCCTGTTGACCATCTGGACGACGACAGCGAGCTCCTATCGGGATGTGGTGAACAGGGCTCAGATGAATCTTCTCGACAGCCATGACGTCCCCCGCGCGCTTCACAGCCTCAGCAACGACTTGGCTGCCTTGAAGTTGGCACTGTTGCTGCTCTTTCTTCACCCAGGAGCGCCCTGCATCTACTACGGGACAGAGGCTGCTCTTGCAGGTGGTCCTGAACCAGGTCCATCTGGCGGGCCTGGACCCTCCTGCCGTGAGGCCTATCCCTGGGATGTCCCCTGGACAGCAGATCTGCGTCCTTTTATTCAATCGCTCGCTGAACTCCGTCGTGCCCATGAGCCCCTGCGTAGGGATGGCCTGCAGTGGTCAGTTCAAGGGTCTGACGGACTGGAGGGAGTTGCGGATGGCGTTCGGGTTCTGATCAACCGCAGTCGCTCAGAACACTTGCCTTTATCCCTGGCGCTGCACAATTCCGTGCTCTGGACGCTCGGATCAGCCGACAGTCGAAGCCTTGGCCCGCAATCGGCGGTTGTCCTCGGTTCGAAAGAGGCCTCCCCTGGTGCCGAGGGGAGGAAGTAAGCCCTTGTCGAGACTTGAACTCGAGACCTCTCCCTTACCAAGGGAGTGCTCTACCGCTGAGCTACAAGGGCATGTGGAGGATGGGCCGGGTTGGATTTGAACCAACGTAGGCAGAGCCAGCGGATTTACAGTCCGCCCCCATTAACCACTCGGGCACCGACCCGAACCACACCGCAAGAACTTACCAGTCGGTGCGTCCTTCCCCACGATCTCGATACGATCTTGCGAACTGAAACGACCTCCAGCCATGCACGTTCTGCTGCTGAACGGTCCAAATCTGAACCTCTTGGGGCAGCGTGAGCCTGGGATCTATGGACAGTCTTCTCTGGCTGATATCGAGGCGGCACTGACCCGAGAGGCCGAGCATGAATCGGTGCAACTCGATTGCTTCCAAAGCAATTTCGAAGGCGCCCTGGTGGATCGAATTCACCAGGCGATCGGTCGTAGCGACGGAATCCTGATCAACGCCGGGGCATACACCCATACCTCCATCGCGATTCGCGATGCCCTTGCAGGTGTTGCGATCCCCTACGTGGAACTTCATCTCAGCAACACCCATGCTCGGGAAGATTTTCGCCATCACTCATTCCTTGCAGAGCGCGCCGTCGGTGTCGTTTGCGGCTTCGGACCAGCCAGTTACAGCCTTGCTTTGAAAGGATTGCTCAGCCACCTCAGGCCGAGCGCATGACCATCAGCGTGCCGCAGAAAACGGTCGCGTCGATCCGCTGGTTGGCCGCGCCCACCAGTGGGAGCTGGGTGGAGCAGGCCAATGCCCGGCCAATGGAGGTGCTGATCGATCACGCCCATTGCGAACGCAAAGCTGCTGGGGCTGCTGTGCAGATGATGTTTCGCTACCTCTGCGAGCCCGGTCTGGGTGAAGCTCTAAGCCCTCTGGCGCGGGAAGAGCTTGAGCACTTCGAGCAGGTTCTGGCGCTGATCAAGGCACGGGGGCGTTACCTGGAACCGATTCCCTCCCCGGGCTATGGAGCGGAACTCGCCCGACAGATCCGCAAAGGCGAGCCGCAAAGAATGCTCGATTCTTTCCTTGTGGCTGGCTTGATCGAAGCCCGCAGCCATGAGCGCATGGCCCTGCTGGCGGAGCACAGTCCGGATCCGCAGTTGAGGGATCTTTATCGCGATCTGCTGGCGAGTGAAGCTCGCCACTTCGGGCTGTACTGGGTGCTGTGCGAGGAGCGCTACCCGCGGGATGTGATTGTGCAGCGCTTGCGAGTGCTTGCTCAGGCCGAAGTGAAGGCGCTGGAGGGAGAGCTGGTCAGTCCTGAGGATGTGCGCATGCACTCCTGTGGGGTGGACATCAGTCAGATCAGCTGAGCGGCCTCCTGCAAAGCATCCAGCCTGGAAGGCCGCAGCACACCCTCTACACCGAATTGCCGCAACCGTTGCTTGAGAGCCTGATTGGCCCCGGCGATGAACAGCGTGCGTCCTGCTGATTGAGCTTCCTCAACCATGCGTTCGATCGCCAGCGTTGCTGTGACCCCGATGCGAGGCACGTCGGTGAGGTCAAGGATCAACACCTTGTAGCTCTGGATCAACCCCATCCGCGCACTGATTCCTTTGGCGGCTCCAAAACTGAGGGGGCCGCGCAGACGGAACAGCATCAGGGCCTTGCCGCAGCGCAGGATCAGGGCCTCCTCCTCTGGGGAGAGATTGGCGTGCAGCGCATCCTTGGCATCGGCAGGGTTGTCTTCTTCCATCCCCTCCAGCTGAGACCGCGTGATCGCGTCCACGGTCAACAGATTGGCCACGAACATCCCCACCAGAACCCCCCAAATCAGGTCCCAGAACACCGTCATCAAGAGCACGGCGTACATCAGCGCGGCCGTTTTCACCGACAGGCGATGGGCTCGAAGCAGAAAGCCCCAGTCGATGATGTCGAGCCCGACTTTGATCAGGATTCCCGCCAGCAGTGCCGTGGGGATCTGCGCTGCGAGAGGTCCTGCCCCCAGCAGCACGAGCAGCAGAACCAGGGAATGGGTCATGCCTGACCAAGGCGTTTGACCTCCGGATTTGATGTTGATGACCGTTCGCATCGTGGCTCCAGCGCCCGGGAGTCCAGACAGGAACCCGGCCGCTGTGTTGGCGATGCCCTGGCCGATCAGTTCACGGTTGGAGTCATGGTTGGTCTGGGTGATGTTGTCGGCCACCAGGGAGGTGAGCAACGAGTCGATGGCCCCGAGCAGAGCGAGAACCATGCCCGCTTTCACCAGCTCCGGCAGGTGCCGGCTGAAATCGGGCATCACCAGTTGCAAGCCGCCTGCGGGGATCGCTCCGATCCGGGCGATGGGTTCAAGGCCGAGATCCAGCAGCCGGTTGTCGTTGAACAACACCAGCGACAACGGCGTCACGATCAGCAGCGCCAGCAGAGGCGTCGGCACCCATTGACGGACGCGGAGAGGGGTTAGAAACACCACAGCGAGCGTCATCAATCCAACGGCCAGAGCGGCAGGATTCCAGCTGGGTGCGTTGATCAGCGACTGCAGCGATGCAATGACGCCGCCCCGGGTGCTCACCCCAATGAAGGGCCCGAGTTGCAGCACCAGGATGATGAAACCGATTCCCGACATGAAGCCGGAGACCACCGAATAGGGCACCAGGGTGATGAAGCGCCCCAGCCGCAGTATCCCGAGCAGGGCTTCAAACACACCACCGATAACGACAGCGGCCATCACCAGCGGCAGCATCTCGCCGGCACTCAGGTCACGACTGATTCCGACGGCGGCCAGGCTGGACACAATGCCCGCCACGGTGACGCTCATGGGTCCGGTGGGTCCGCTGACCTGGGCGGGGGTCCCCCCGAGCAGGGCCGCCAGAAAACCGGTAACGATGGCGCCATAAAGGCCATAGATGGCGCCGCCTGGCCCAAGGGCCGCATTGCCGAAGGCCAGGGCGAGGGGCAGGGCCACCACGGCTGCCGTCAGGCCTCCGAGCAGGTCGCCTCGGATGTTGCGCCGATGCAGGCCGTTAATCAAGGCCATGTCAGTTCAGCCCGCTCCAGCGGCTCAGGGCATCCAGAGACTGAACGCCAACTTTTCGGCGTCCATCGGGAAGAACCCAGGTGGGATAGGCCCGGATGTCTGCAGCGCTGCAGGATTCGGCTTGCTTCGGCAGCGTCTCCGGCTTGCGGCACTCCACATAGGGCAGCTTCGCTCCGGCCTGTTTGCCAAAAAGGTTCATCTGTTTGAAGCACGCCGGGCATGTCCAAGCGCCGTAAAACCTGGCTCCAACTGCCCTTAGATGATCCGTGAGTTCGACGGCCTGGGGGCTGGAGTCGCGCAGGGGCTCCCCGATCGTGCTGGCCCATGGAGCGGCCTGTCCCGGTGCGACGGTTCCGCCAGCCGCGAGCAGCACGGTTGCCAGCAGGGATGAAGCAACGCCTCGCATGCCGATGCAGTTAATGGCCCGAAGCTAGGTCGCATTGATGCGTTCGGGCTTCCCTCCATGCGGAAGCAACAACGCAGGCTCTTTGCGGTGAAAATAGGAAGACCACTGAATGGGTATGGCAGGCAGCGGATACAAGGACTATTTCCAGGTGCTCGGTGTTGATCGCAGTGCCGACGCTGATGCCATCAAGAAAGCTTTCCGCAGCTTGGCGCGGCAATATCATCCCGACGTCAACCCTGGTGATGCGCAGGCTGAGGCGCGTTTCAAAGAGATCAGTGAAGCCTACGAAGTGCTCTCCGACCCGGAGAAACGGCGTCGTTATGAGCAATTCGGCCAGTACTGGAATCAGGCCGGTGGCATGGGCGGGGGAGCAGCCCCCGGCATGGACGTCGACTTCGGTCGCTACGGCAACTTCGACGATTTCATTAACGACCTGCTGGGACGTTTCGGTGGGCCGGCAGGGAGCGGTTTCCCGGGGGGTGGATTTCCTGGAGGCGGATTCGCAGGAGGAGGTTTCCCCCGTGGCGCCCAGCCCTCACGACCTCCTGTGAATCTGGATGCCGAGGCCTCGGTGAATGTGAGTTTTGCGGAAGCCTTTCGAGGTGGCGAGCGCAGCTTGTCTGTCAACAACGAGCGCGTTCAAGTGCGCATCCCTGCGGGAGTGAAGACCGGCTCTCGGCTTCGATTGAAGGGCAAGGGCAACCTGCAACCCGGAACCGGTCGGCGTGGCGATCTCTATCTCAATCTCAAGATTCAGGAGCACCCGATCTGGCGGTTGGAGTCTGATCAACTGCGTGCTGATCTTCCTGTCAGCCTTGATGAACTGGCCCTTGGAGGCATGGTCTCCGTGATGACCCCAGATGGTGAGGCGCAGGTCAGCATTCCAGCAGGCACCTCCCCAGGCCGCAGCCTTCGGCTTAAGGGCAAAGGCTGGCCTGCGAAGTCAGGTCGTGGTGATCTCTTCCTCACGCTGACACTGTCCATGCCGTCCTCCTGGAGTGAGGAGGAGCGTCGTCTGCTCGAGCAGTTGCGTGCCAAGCGCACGGGACATCCACGTCAAGAGTGGCTTCGTTCTGCGGCCCTCTGATCGGGTGACCCTTACGATCAAACCTTGTGTTTGGGTCTGATGGAGCTCACCTACCGCCCCCGTCGTCTTCGGCGTACACCCGCGCTGCGCGCCATGGTGCGTGAGCACAGCCTCTCGGCTGCAGACTTCATTTATCCCCTCTTTGTGCATGAAGGCACCGAGGTGGAGCCGATCGGTGCGATGCCAGGTGCCAGCCGTTGGAGTCTGGCCTCCCTTACCGGAGAAGTTCAGCGCGCTTACGACCTTGGGGTGCGATGCATCGTTCTCTTCCCGAAGGTCTCGGAGGGGTTGAAAACCGAAGATGGTGCTGAGTGTTTCAACGCCAACGGCTTGATCCCGCGCGCGATTCGCCAGATCAAACAAGCCATTCCTGAGATGGCGATCATGACCGATGTCGCGCTGGATCCCTACTCCTGTGATGGTCATGACGGGATCGTCAGTCAGGACGGAGTCGTGCTCAACGACGAGACCATTGAACTGCTCTGCAAGCAGGCGGTTGTGCAGGCTGAAGCGGGTGCTGATCTAATCGGTCCCAGCGACATGATGGATGGCCGCGTTGGAGCCATCCGTGAAGCCCTCGACGATGAAGGCTTCGAACATGTGGGGATCATTAGCTACACAGCGAAGTATTCCTCCGCGTATTACGGACCCTTCAGGGAAGCTCTCGACTCAGCGCCGCGTGCCGCTGGCAGCAAGCCGATCCCCAAAAACAAAGACACCTATCAGATGGATCCCGCCAATGCTCGGGAGGCCATTACCGAAGCCCAGCTCGACGAGCAGGAGGGCGCCGACATCATGATGGTGAAGCCTGGTTTGGCCTATCTCGATATCATCCACCGCCTTCGCCAGGAATCAGAACTCCCCATCGCTGCCTACAACGTCAGTGGTGAGTATTCGATGGTCAAGGCCGCGGCGGAACGGGGCTGGATCGATGAAAAGGCCGTCGTCTTGGAGACGTTGCTGAGCTTCAAGCGCGCCGGTGCCGATCTGATTCTCACGTACCACGCTTGCGATGCAGCGGCTTGGTTGAAGGAGGCCTGATCCGATGGCAACAGTTGATCAATCGACGGGTGTGGATCGCCTCGGGCACGTGGCGATCCGCGTTGAGAATGTTGATCGGGCTGTTGCCTTCTACACCGATTTGGGGATGCGCCTGGTCTGGCGCGCCGAAGATTGGTGCTACCTGGAAGCTGGGGAAGGTCGCGATGGACTCGCCTTGTTAGGCCCTGATTACAAGGCCGCTGGCCCACACTTCGCCTTCCATTTTCGCGATCGTGCTGAGGTTGATGTGATTCACGACCGTCTCAAAGCGCAGGGTGTGCACGTTGGTGCCGTCCATGACCACCGCGACGGTACGGCGTCTTTTTATCTAAAAGATCCGGAAGGCAACTGGCTCGAAATGCTTTATGAACCCCCCGGTGGCATCCCCTCCAATTGCAGTTGACTTGAGTCAAGAGGCGGACCGGGCTCAGCAGGAAACTCTTGACCTGCTCGAGTGGCGTCGCGTGTGTGACCATCTCAGCGGTTTTGCGAGCACCGGCATGGGCCGCGATGCTGCAAAAGCACAGCTGTTGCCAGCCAGCCTGGCGGAGTCGAGAACACGCCTGGCCGAGACCGTCGAAATGGCGGTGCTCGATGACCTCACGGAGGGTGGTCTCAGCTTTCGCGGGGTTCAGAACCTGATGCCGGTGGTGCTGCGCTGCAGCAAAGGGGGTGTGGCTTCCGGTGAGGAGCTTTTGGCCGTGGCGGAAACATTGGCAGCGGCCCGTCGTTTGCGCCGTCAGATCGACGAGCCCGAGCTGCGCCCGGTTTGCACCAGCCTGATTGAAACCATGGTGACGCTGCCGGAGTTGGAGCAGCGGCTCAAATTTGCCCTAGAGGAGGGTGGTCGTGTTGCTGATCGAGCCAGCTCTGCGTTGTCGGCGCTTCGGCATCAATGGCATGGTCTCCGCCAGGCCCGTCGAGACAAGCTGCAGGAGTTGCTGCGCCGCTTGGCCCCATCCCTGCAGGACAGTGTGATTGCCGAGCGTCATGGCCGTCCGGTTCTGGCGGTGAAGGCTGGTGCGGTGAGCCAGGTGCCGGGTCAGGTTCACGACAGTTCGGCCTCAGGCAGCACCCTCTTTGTGGAACCACGCTCGGTGCTCACCCTCGGCAACAAGCTGGTGGAGCTGGAATCCCGCATCCGGGATGAGGAACGCAAAGTGTTGGCGGAGCTGAGCGCTCTGGTGTCGGAGGAAGCCTCTGCCCTCAACCAACTGGTAGCCGTGCTGCGAACCCTTGATCTTGCTTTGGCTCGAGGGCGCTACGGCCGCTGGCTTGGAGGTGTGGCTCCCAAGCTTGAGGACACGAAGGACGCTCCCTTCAGCTTCACCGGTCTCAGGCATCCCCTGTTGGTTTGGCAGCACAAACGGGCGGAAGGCCCTCCGGTGGTCCCAATTTCTGTTGAGGTATCGCCGGAGCTGCGGGTGGTGGCGATCACCGGGCCGAACACGGGTGGCAAGACGGTCACTCTGAAAAGCATCGGTCTTGCTGCACTGATGGCGCGCGCCGGCATGCTCTTGCCTTGTGCAGGGCAACCTTCATTGCCCTGGTGTGCTCAGGTGCTGGCGGATATCGGTGATGAGCAATCTCTGCAGCAGAGCCTGTCCACCTTCAGCGGTCATGTGAAGCGAATTGGGCGCATTCTGGAGGCGTTGCAGCGGGGTGGTTCCCCCGCTCTGGTGCTGTTGGACGAGGTGGGTGCCGGAACTGATCCGAGCGAGGGAACGGCCTTGGCCACGGCTTTGCTCAAGGCTCTTGCTGAACGAGCCCGACTCACGATCGCCACCACTCATTTCGGTGAACTCAAGGCCCTCAAATACGACGACGCGCGTTTTGAGAATGCCTCTGTGGCCTTCAACCCTGAGACGCTGTCCCCTACCTTTGAATTGCTGTGGGGAATTCCGGGGCGCAGCAATGCTCTGGCGATCGCGACGCGGTTGGGGCTCGACCCCGACGTCCTTCAGCAGGCGCAGCAGCTTCTGGCTCCTGGAGGCGATGGTGAAGTGAACAGTGTGATTCGAGGCTTGGAGGAGCAACGTCAGCGCCAGCAGGCCGCGGCGGAAGACGCCGCAGCACTGCTGGCGCGCACCGAGCTTCTGCACGAGGAGTTGCTGCAGCGCTGGCAGAAGCAAAAGCAGCAGACCGCACAACGCCAGGAGCAGGGCCGTCAGCGGTTAGAGCAATCGATCCGCAAAGGTCAGAAAGAGGTCCGCACGTTGATTCGCCGGCTTCGTGATGAGCGTGCGGATGGGGAAACAGCGCGGAGGGCTGGCCAACGACTCCGCACATTGGAAGACCATCACCGCCCCACCCCCGAACGGCGATCACCCAAGCCAGGCTGGCGTCCGGTGGTGGGTGATCGCGTGCGGTTGCTGGCCCTTGGCAAAGCTGCGGATGTCTTAGCCATCACGGATGACGGCCTTCAACTCACGGTTCGTTGTGGGGTGATGCGCACCACGGTCGATCTGGCCGCGGTGGAGAGTCTTGACGGTCGCAAACCTGAGCCGCCCCCGAAGCCGGTGGTGAAAGTGCAAGCTCGTTCTGCAAGCGGCGCTGGTGCGCAGGTGCGCACCAGCCGTAACACTGTGGATGTGCGTGGCATGCGGGTGCATGAGGCCGAAGCCGCTGTCGAAGAACGGCTGCGCAGTGCCAATGGCCCGGTGTGGGTGATTCATGGCATTGGAACGGGCAAGCTCAAGCGTGGCCTGCGCACTTGGCTGGACACTGTGCCTTATGTGGAACGGGTGATAGATGCCGAACAGGGGGACGGCGGAGCTGGGTGCAGTGTTGTCTGGGTGCGGTGAGGGTGACTCAATCCTTCGATATGACTGTCGTCGAGTTGGCAACAACCTAAAAAAATCTATTGAGTTTTAGATCACATCAGTGATATCTCATGAGGTTTGAATTTTGTCGAATTTATCTTTAATAATAGGGAAGCTCTCGCCTCAGGGTCCCCGCAGATCATTGTCGTCAATGACTACAATGGCATATATTTGCTTGGCTTCTACAAGCATTGTTGCTCTAACAATCTAAGTCTTTATCGTCTCATTTTATTGCGATTAGGAGTTTGCCATGCTGATTTGCTGAGTCTGAGAATTGACAGGGATTCAAGCTGAAATCAAAAAGTGAATATTGGATATTTAACTGTTGGTTTGGTTTTATTCCACATTCATTGTTTTTAGTTGTGATGGAGTTTCAGGGCATCAACTTCTACCCATACAGATGTCGAGCCACCTTCACATCGAAAATTTGCTGAACCGTTCTCATCGGTGGTGATTGTCTCGTTGCAATATTCAGTTAAATCGACGTATGAAGTATTTGCCTTTCCTGTATTCATCGTTTTCTGTCCTCCAGGTCCATCGCTCATCAGAACTGCTAAGCCAAAGGGGTGTAATTCGGTTCCCAGTCTCGTCCAACCAATGACATCCTGGGAGTCAAAATAGTCATATTGTTCTCCATATGCAAAGTATTTTCTTGCTAGTAATAGTCGATCAATAATAAAACGATGACTTTTGATTGCTATTTCACAAAGATTTCCGTCGGCGCCATAATCTGAATATTTAGCTCCATAATAGTCAGGGTAGAAGATACAAGGATAACCTTCAGCTCTTAACAGAATGATTGAGTATGCCAATGGTTTAAACCAATCTGCTACTGGAGACTCCAACGCTTGTAATGGCTGCGTGTCGTGATTTTCTACTAATGTCACTGCTAGAAGAGGTACTTCTTGCATGAGTGTTCCATTAAGGATGGAGCCCATGTCAAAGTAACCTCCAGATTCACTAGCCTTGTGAAAATTAAAATGTAGTGGGGCATCAAACAGTGACATTTGCCCTCCTGTTCTCGATGCATAGTTGCATAAAGTGTTGATATCATAAGTCCAAAATTCCCCTACAACAAAAACATCTCTTCCTGCATAGTGTTCGATATGTTGAATCCAGTCAACGAAAAAATCACTGTTAATATGCTTGATTGCATCCAGCCTGAATCCTTTAGATCCTGTAGTGTCGAGAGTCCATTCACCCCATCTTTTGAGTTCATTTTTGACTTCTGGATGGTCTAGATCTAAATCACATCCCATTAAAAAATCATAATTACCTCGTTCACCATCTACATTCTTTTCCAGAGGTTTATCTTTGACTTGCCATACCGCTTTGGTCTGTGGTTCAAGACTGTTGTAATCAACAGAATCAAAATGATGCCATCCCCATTTCATCTCTGAATAAGTATTTCCTCGTCCAGGGAATGAGAACTCTGTCCATGCACATACTTTTCTAGCTGTACCTAGAGCATGATGACGGTTATTATCATCAAGTGGAACTGCTTCAAATTCTTCCTGTGAATCAGCCCCCATTTTGTGATTGAATACAGCATCGGCATAAATCTCAATACCATAGGCACAACATTCCCGCACTGCACTTAAGTATTCCTCCTTTGTTCCATACTTTGTTCTGATACTTCCTTTCTGATCAAATTCACCAAGATCAAAAAGATCGTATGTCGCGTAGCCGACATCCTTTGCTCCGTTCATCCCCTTATACGCTGGTGGAAGCCAAAGAGCAGTGATTCCAGCTCTAGCTAAGTTTGCGGCCTCTTCTTTTAATTTTTTCCAGTGATTACCATCGTCATCTGTATACCAATGGAACCACTGCATCATGACCCCGTTGAATTCGCCAACATTTTTTTGTGCTAGCAATGTCCGCTCATTTTCCAGAAGCCATGAACGGAGTATGTCTTTAATATCTTCATTACTAAATTGGTTGCTGCTTCCTGATCTAGGCTCCGATTTCTTGCGCAAATTTGTATGTGAGTCGGAGCTGCTCATTGTTGAAGCAATATTTATTTGATTTTACTCTCTACATCAGATCGCGCAACTTTAAAGGTTACCCTGCAAGCCACTTAACGATTAATACAAAGAAGCTGTAGCAGGTGTGAACCCAATAGCTTTTAGTTTCAGACAGGCTTTGTTTTTCGCATTATGACGTAGATCACTTTAAGTGACTCCCTGAAACGAGGCTCGGCCAACCCACGAGCACCAAGATTGAGTTTGAGTGGATCTTTAGTGCTGATCTAAGGCTCGTTTTGATTTACGCATGAGCTCCCCATTACTATTGAAATTATCTTCGCAATCAAAATATATTCTTTTAACTAATTAGCAAATGTGTCAATGAATATTCTTTAGATTCTTTAGGATTTAGCTATTTCATTTAACGTATCGGCATTGTATTGAAATTGATTTTATAACTGGTGATGTGATCACCTAAATTCATAAAATAACAGTCGCTATGGTGATGTCGTCGAATTGCTCTGCATTTTTCATGTGAGCATCTAGATCACGTACTATTTCATTTTTTAGATTTTTTGCTGAGATTTTTCGTTTTTGCATATCTTGTACAAGATCTAGAAGTCTTTGATATCCGTAGGATGTTCCTTCTGGACACCTAGCATCAACAACTCCGTCGCTATAGCCGACCAAGATTGAGTCTTCATCAAAGAAGAGGCTTTTCATCGTGTACTCGGCTTCTGGAAATAGTCCGATGGCCGGACCAGTGACTTCCAGGTTTTGTTGTACGCCCTTGGAGTTGATAAAAATGGGTTCTTCATGACCAGCCAGAACATAATCCAATCTTTTTGCCGGATGACTGATACAGCCGATGAAAACTGTTGCAAACATTGTGTCAACCTCGTGTTCTGTGCTCATGTAATTATTCACACTGCTAATTACCTCATCTAGTGGCTCATGTTCTGACTCTTCAGCACACCAGTTCTCTGCAGCATATCGAATAAGACTTCTGAAAACTGACATAAATAATGCTGCTCCGACTCCTTTGTCACATACATCTGCGACGATGATAAATGTCTTGTTATCTAAATCAAATGCATCGTACCAGTCTCCACCAGCATTGAGTGCAGGTCTCATGAATAGGCTGACATCAGGTTGCTTGCCGACATCAGAACTATCTCCAAGGAATGCCTGCTGAATTTTGCCTGCTGTACTCAATTGTTGCTGGGCTATATTATTTAATTCTTCTATTTTTTCCTTTGCTCTCTTGATATCGTCAGTTCTCCGGTTGATTTCCTTCGCAAAGCCCCCTATCTCTGTGATTGGTGATTGCTCTAATGAACGATATGCTTCCTCTGTCGGTGTATTGATTTTGTTTTTCGTCGACTTGCCTAATACAGTAAGAAACTCTCTTTTAAGGCCATATCCAATTATGATGCTAAGAATGATTCCTCCCATGGTCGTAGAATTAATAATCGGCAATGCGCCAATTGCGAACTTAAAGATTATCTCAAAATCTTGTCGCGCAGGCTTAATTAGAATGAGAGTCTTTCCGTCTTTATGTAATTCTATCTCCCAGAGGCTATTTAGATATTCATTTAATTTGTCTTGTTTGACTGTGTTGTTTAGGTATAAGTTTATTGACGCCCCATCCATTTCAGCAACTTCGTAAAGGTTTCTCGAGAGTCTTGACCTTGATGTTTCCAATTTAAAGTCGTTTGGAAAATTTTGATGTCGTAATTTCCCTTGATTGTATAGTATTTTCTGAATTCCATCTTCGCTTTGGTAAATGGTATCAGTATTTTTTTGCTTTAACTCATTCTCTAGTGTGAAGTCTAATTTTGAGGGTACTCTATCGTCCATGTCGTCAAATATGAATGCTGCAAAATTAGTTATTTCTTGGTATAAGGATTTCGCTTTTAGATTCATTGCTGTCCCATATAGCCTGTCTGCCATGAATAGAGATAAAAAGACGATGACGCTATAGATTGTCGCCAAAGCCAATGCTTGGATTGAAATACTTTCCCTGTTCTGCGATCTTCTGTTTCCCATGATTGTAACAGCCGCATATATTATATAGGCAATCAAAGTGTTCATCACTCCATTCACAATCGACTTTTGCGCTATGACAAATGCGGCTTCCTGGTTGTAGTTAGCTAAGTATGCATATGTGAAATAATAGATTGGCGCTCCTAGGAACGTCCAGAAAATAAAGTCGTATATAACAATCGTTCCCCTGCGTAAACTCCTGTCTCCACCGGGACCATTTCTTATGAAGGTCATAAGTAATATTTCCAATATATATACAATCCCCGCATATGGCTCACCCCATAAGATATAGGTTGAAATTGCTACGGGAATAGCAATAACTAGCCCCCAAAGTCTCCGCTGCAAAAAAAGTGTTGCGAGAGCAACACTCATTCCAAATGTGAATTGTAAACCAAATAGTTGGTAGTTATTTAATGTAAGAAGGGTTGCAATGCCTGAAAGAAGGAGGGCCCAGAAGGGTAGCTTGTTGCGAAACAAAGTAGCACCCATCTGGTCGCAATGATTGTTATTGATATCCTAATCATGACTTTCAACCTTTAAGTCATTCTCTATCTTTTAATTACAAATTTTGCCAGCTTCAGCACACATCCAGCGGTCTGACAAATTCTGCTCATGCAATCACATCCCATGGGAATTTCAGTTTTTTACTCTTGTTGTAGCCACCCTGGTGGTCTCGCCTGAAACAGCATCCACGACCTTCCCTAATCTGTGGAGTGGACATGTCGCCATATGACCTTCATATGCACTGGGTGACCTCATCCCGTACAAGATCTTTCATCAGTGAGTGTCTCTCATGGTTTGCTGTTCAATGGCAATGGATGGCGTCTGAGGTGCTCATATATCTCGCAGGCGACATTCTTTGTTTCACAAGTGAGCATGGTCCTGCCTAAGTGCTTCACATAGAGTTTCTCAGAAGATCTGTATTCAGACCTCAATATGATCCAGCGTATAGTGATGACGGATCTCAAGAATGTCGGCTTCCTTTAATTGATCGATTTCTCTGGATCTGTGGAGATATGCCTTGAGCTATTTCTTACAAGGCCTGGGCGAGAGGATCGGCAACCAAGGTATGAGGTCGCCCTGAAGTTCCATGATCGTTTAGATGGGATAATGCTTTGCCTTATACGCCATCTCAAGCACTGTAAAGAGTTTTTTAGCTCTTGTTTGATACTTAATAGAACTTCCTGTGATGCTGTAAATCATTCGCCATTAACTTGATTGTCTGATATAGCTGTAAATTAAGGGCTAGACTGGCAGGAAAACTTGTTTACTCTATTTGCATACTTAGTTGGTTCTTGTTTATACCGTCTATCCATTCGTAGCTTGCAATGTCTACAGATTGTTTGATGAGAAAAACACCCAGTCCTCCAATCGCTCTGTCATTGATATGTTGATCAACATCTACATCGCTTTCCCTGTCAAAGCCGGGATCAAACTCCTTCCCGTTGTCCTCTGTTTGCAGTGTAAAAAGCTCTATATTTTGATTTTTGCTAATGCCACATGATACTTTTAGATTAATTGCTCTGCTGCCTTCTAACTCATTTGCTGCCTTGATGATATTTGAAATAAGTTCTTCGTAGGCTAATTTTAACTTATAGATTTTCGTTTCGTCCTTCAAGGCTTTGTGAATTGCTAAAGATGCCATTTCAATAAAGACATCCCAGTTCTCCATCGAAGCTGTTTCTTCGACAAGGAATGAGAATTCATGTGCTGGGATGCATGGCATAGCTTCAGATTTCTTCTTCGCTGGATACAAACACCACTGCTTGAGAGAGTCCAGTTTTTTTGACTGTATCGACAATCATTTCTGAGGCACCAATCAAATACAGTCGTCCTGTGTGTGGCATTTTCTGTTTCGCAAATACAATTGCTCTTAGGCCGGCGCTACTCATAAATGCAACTTCACTGAGGTTAAGCCGCAGCTCTGATAATTCTTTAAGCTCCAAAGCAGTCAATTCTTTGAGTAGTTCTGGAGCTGTCTTGGTGTCAACGTCTCCTGCAATGTTCAGGGTGACGATGCTCTCTGCTGGAGTGACCTTGATTGTGAGTGGCATTGTTTTGCTTTGTTTTTGTTTGGATCTACGTCTCTTTTGGAGACGCAGTAAAAATCACCATTGATCTTTCCCCTACCAGGATACCCGTGTCTCCAAATGAAGCTGGCTTCTTCAGATATGGTTCATCTTGATTACCAGTATTGAAGCAGATATTCCATTCATAGATTTCAGGTAATTGTGGCAGATCAAACCATGTTGCGTAGTGTGCGGAGTTCGCGGCAACGTAGACGTTGTCTGACTGACTGTTTTCTGTCTGAGTACTCATCATCCAAGCGAGTTGTCTAGATTCCTCACTCCAATCAACACTCCATGGTTTGGTTCCATGGAAGCTGCAGCTTGGGAAGAGATCACTTCCTGCATGATCAAAACGATTCACCCTTAAGCATGGGTGTGCATGTCTGAAAGCAATCATGCTCCTTGTAAACTCGAAAAGAGCCTTATTGCTTTCAAGCAAATTCCAGTCTACCCACGAGATTGGTGAATCAATGCAGTAGGCATTGTTATTACCATGTTGTGAACGTCCAAACTCATCACCCATTAGTAGCATCGGAGTACCACGACTGGTCATAAGCAGTGCTATGGCATTCATTGCCTGCTTGTTCCTAAGTTTTAGAATTTCTGGGTTATCGGTCCAACCTTCAGCACCGCAATTCCAGCTGTGGTTATCATCACCACCATCTCTGTTGAATTCTCCATTAGCCTCATTATGTTTTTGATCAAATGAAACTAGGTCTGAAAGTGTAAAACCATCGTGGCATGTTATAAAATTGATTGAAGTTGCCTGTGATCGTCCATTCCATTGGTATAAGTCGGGTGAACCTTGAACTCTCTGTGCAAGTTCTCCCACCTGTGCAGAATCACCCTTCAGGAATCGGCGCGCTGTATCCCGATATTTTCCGTTCCATTCAGACCATCGTCCAAATGCGGGAAATGTTCCCACTTGATACAATCCGCCTGCATCCCATGCTTCGGCTATCAGTTTGCACGAGGAGAGGATTGGATCAAATGCTAAGGATTCGAGCAATGGTGGGTTGCTAAGCGGTGCCCCCCATGGGTCTCGTCCGAGAATACTGGCGAGGTCGAATCTGAATCCATCAATATGGTATTCGCTTGCCCAGTATCTTAAACAGTCGAGAACTAAATTCCTCACAACAGGGTTATTGCAATTTAAGGTATTTCCTGTGCCGCTAAAATTGTAGTAATAGCCTTCTGGCGTTAACATGTAATATATTTTGTTGTCTAATCCTTTAAATGAGATTGATGGTCCATATTCATTTCCTTCTGCAGTGTGATTAAAAACAACATCTAGTATTACTTCTATGTCGGCGCGATGTAATTCTTTGATCAGTTGTTTGAACTCGTCAACTTGCATCCCAAACTTTCCGGTTGATGCAAAACCAGCTTTTGGTGCAAAAAAGGCAACTGTGCTGTATCCCCAATAGTTGTACAGCCGTTCTCCTGTATCAGGATGGATTCTTGAATTTTCGAATTCATCAAATTCGAACACAGGCATCAATTCAACAGCGTTGATGCCTAGGCTTTTGAGGTATGGAATTTTTTCTACTATTCCTGCATAAGTGCCTTTAAATTTAGCGCCAGATGTTTCACTTTGCGTGAATGATCTAACGTGCATCTCGTAAATTACGAGATCTTCGTCATTGGTTTCAAGTGGCGAATCTCCCTCCCAATCAAAATCATCAAACGAAATTCTTGATCTGTGCTGGTACTGGATTTCCCAGTTGGGTTCCACACCCCATTCCTCCCTTCCTGAGGTTGCCCTCGCGTAAGGATCCATGAGGATGTTATCCCCGTTGAAACGATGCCCAGCCTCTGGTGAATATGGGCCCTCTATTTTATAGCCATATTCGATGTCTTCGTAGTCCAGATCGAAAACCACGATTGAGTAAACATCTCCGATCCTGTAATGGTCGGGTATTTTTATTTCTTTAATGATCTTTTTATCGGAACGGCTGATTAACACGAGAGTGCATGAAGTTCCAGCCGATGTATAGACTGAAAAATTCAACCCCCCAGGAACAGTTGACACCCCAAAGGGCAGTGGTTTTCCAGGTCTAACCCTATATCCTTCGATGGTTTGACTTGGCTGATTGTCAATCCGTTCGATTTCCATTTGTTGTTAAGGCAATGATTCAATAGAGTCGTATAGCTTGAAATATTGCAAGAAACCAGTAACTTTCATCGTGTCTTGGATTTCATTAGCCACTCCAATTAATGCCAGATCGACTTTCATTGAGGTTGTTTTTCTTTGAAGCGTTAATAACGTTCTCAGTCCTGCGCTGGACATAAATGGAACCTTTTCCAAGTCCAATGCAACTGCTGTATCTTCTACAAGCTTTTCATCTATAAAATCACGCAGTGTTGAGACTGTTTTCGAGTCAATCTCTCCTGTTACCTTGATGACTTGCCAGTTTTTAATGAGCTCTTGTTGTACTTCCATGGCTCAAACTGTTGCTACGGTTACTTTGACTTTGAGTCTTGTATCTGATTTTGGTAACTGAACGGTTAGCGCGTTGGCGTCAAAGTTGTCATATTCTTTGCCATCGATTTCACACCCAATGATTTTGATTGACCCCTTGGGAAGGATGTCTGGTTCAACTCTTAGTGTCCTGTCCTTAAATCCGTTCGGAAGTGGCTTAAAGAAAAGATCTAATGGACGTTTTTTGATCATCAGATCAATGTATACCGTTGAGAGGAAGCAAAGTTCAGTCGAGTGATATGCACTCATTGAATGACTGCCCTTATAACGTTCAGTCCCCATCAAATAAGGCACACCATTGGCCAACACATTGAAATAGACACCACCATCGTTGTTGTCAAGGAAAAATGCGTTGTAATAGGCGGCACTTTCATCGGAATACTTCTTATATTCTTGCTTTTCGGGCATGTGACCTTGAAGAATCAGGTAGGCGAGGATACCTTGCTCCTGCTGCCACCAGGCCTTCCTATCGTGCCATGCATATCGATGAAATTTTTCGTCCTCTCCCAATACTCTCTCAACTACGTCATACCAACCAAACCGCTGAGAATCATATCCTTTATCAGGCATCAATGCAGCAATCTTTTCGGCAATTTCCACGTACTTCTCTTTTGGCATTTCTGAATAGAAACGCATGAGGTTCCAAGCGATTTTTAGGTTATGGCCAACAACCGCACGATTCTGTTGCCAGCCCCATGTTTGATCTTTGCTCCAATCGTCAAAGAACTTCTCTTGGACAAATGGGCTTTCGTCGTAATCGGGAAAATGATCAGTGATAGTGTCAAATGTGTCTTCCAGGAACTTTTTGTATTTTTCCTCACCCGTAGCCAAATATAAATTAATCAGATATGCCGGAGCGTGGTCACCAACTGAATTCCAGTTCTTCTTGGCTTTGTTTCGTCCAAGAGACTCCTCATGAGCACTCAGTGTTACGGCATGGATGTGGGAGTAGTAACCACCTTTGTCGTTATCTTTAAAGCATTCATCAAACAGTGCTACGGTCTTTTCCGTATCTGCCATAATTTCGGGATCACCATTCAGGCGATATGTCTGTACGGGCCCTGCCAATGCATAAATTTGCTCGTAGGCAGGAATGCAATCATAGTCATCACCAAACTCAGAAACGAGAAGTTTTTGCTCTTCTCCGTCTTTGCCCACTTTTAGTCCGTGATACCAATAGATTAAACCTGTATCAGTATCTGTGAATTTCATTTTATCTCTTAGGTACTTCGTTCCCTTTTCGGCTGCATCCAAATACATCTCCTTGCCTGTCAGCATGTAGGCGCATGCCATCCCATACACCATTCTCGAAATAGTATCTGTTTCTTGCAGATAATCTTCGTTCTTTTTGCCTCCTGTCAGACTGATGACAGTTCGGTAGTTTTGATAATCAATTGGATGCTCAGGAGCATTAAATTGCCATTTGCAATATGAAGATGCTATCTGATCAATTTGATTGATCCACCAACCCTGTTCGTCCGCGTAGCGATAGTGGTTAACATCTTCACCGGCGAAGACCATGTAGTTTATTTCAAACTTGACCTTGTTTTCTGGATAGAATGTTCCATAGGCAAATATCATCTGCCCTTTCTTCAAAAGCTTTCCTAGATCAGCACTGTTCCAACCTTCACCGAGATTTTGCGTTCCCCGTGCATAAGTGTTTCCAGTAATTTTGCATTCGTACTGGCGTCCGTCCGAAGTTTCAATCCCAACAATCTTACTAGATTCTTCGTAGGAAGTGACGTAGCCGGAAATCAGGTCTGAGAAGGAGAAGCCAAGAGTGTTCATGATGTTAAAATCTGGATCTAGGAGTTTTTACTTTGTTGGAAGGGTCTTGATCACCTCACCATCAGATGGCGTTGATCACATCCTTGAATTTTTCGACAAACACATCGACGCATCCAGGATGTTTTCCTGTGATTAGTAGGCCTTGTTGATGGAGTTCAATTGTTTCTCCTTCTTTAATCATGATTTCGGCTCCTGCATTGGCGACATCACAAACGATGTTGTGTGCGCATGTCACTTCCCTTCCCTTTAAGAGTTTTGTATCAGCACAGAACAGCCACAGCGAGTGACAGATTGTCCCTATTGCTAGTCGTCCGTTATCCATTAAGTCAACTGCTTGCCTCAAGAGCTCGACGGCAGGCGCTTTATTCTTTTCTCCCAATTTCGGTTCGTAGCGAAGTCGGTCCATCGCATAACCTCCGATCAAGATCAATCCAGCATATTCATCCAGATTTACCTTGCTGACGCAAGTTCCTACTTCTACTTTACTTGTCTTGTCGTTACCCTCAAACGTGAGTGAATCGTTACCCCATAAATATGATGCGTATTCAACTTCGATGCCTTGCTTTGGGAAGAATTCATTAAAGACGTTGTATTCAGTTTCGTCATAATGCTCTTCCACCAACACCAGAACTTTCTTGCCCATTGACATCGTTCAGATTTTTCCCAAATTAGCAATTCATCTCATATTTGCCTTTATGTCATAAATATTTATCTATATTTTTTCTTTGTTTTTAAGCTTTTGGTCATACTTGGTTCCCTTGTTCATTGCTTTCTTCTCCTTTTCCTTGTTTCGCCTTTGACTCCTCCTGCCTGTTTGGTGTTGAAATGAGGATTTATAAAGCCTTTGGTTTCTCCTTGACTGCTTTTTGGCTCTCTTGTAGCTAGTTAAGCCATCGCCATTATTTCGCTTTTCCGCCTTTGCCGCCTTTGCTGCATCTTGTTCTCACAGTTTTTAGTTGTAATCCTGCAGCGATTATCAGCTTGCATCTCTATTTCTGGTCGTAATTATTTGCAGTCTTGAGTTGTTTGTGTTTTTTGTCTGTGTTTTTACTTTATTGCTTCTCCGTCATTCCCAAATAATCTCCATTTCCTTGGGTTGGATTCCAGGTTGATTTGATCGCCTGGGCTCACATTGACTTCCGGCGTGCTTCTTACCTGTATTAGATGCCCTCCATTTTCGAGTCGACAGGTCAAGATCTGTTCATTCCCTAGGCGTTCGCAATGGCTCACTTTTGCTTTCAAGTTTCGGTTCGTCGCGGGTGCCACATGCCAATGTTCTGGTCTCAATCCAGCAGTGAGCTGTTCGCCTTCTTTTTGCAGTAATTGCTCCATCATTTCCCCCTCAACTTGTATACGTTTCCCGCCCAGGATGAGGGTGCCGTTCGGTCCCACAGTGACCGGCATCAGGCACATCGGTGGGCTCCCTATGAATTGGGCGACGAAGATATTGGAGGGCCATTGGTACAACTCCATGGGCGTCCCAAGTTGTTGCAATCGCCCTTGGTTTAGTACCGCGATGCGGTGTCCCATGGTCATGGCTTCGACTTGGTCATGGGTGACATAAACAGTTGTTGTCCCCAGTTCTCGCTGCAGTTCGACAATCCTTTGACGTGTGCTCGTTCTGAGCTTGGCGTCCAGATTGCTGAGGGGTTCATCCATTAGGAACACCTCAGGATTTCGCGCCATGGCCCGTCCGAGGGCGACCCGTTGTTTTTGGCCACCAGACAGTTCCTTCGGCCATCTGTCGAGCAAATCAGTCAATTCCAGTGATCTGGCGACGGTGTCAATCCTGGCCTCGATCCTTTGCTCCCTGACAGATCGCACACGCAGTGGATTTGGTAACGATCGCGTGGCTCGAAAGGCTTGATCCTGGATGCGTTGGAGTGTGGATCTCGATTGGCTTCTTCGTAGGCCGAAGCTGAGGTTGTCCCGCACACTGAGATGAGGGTAGAGCGCGTAGCTCTGGAACACCATCGCGACGTTGCGGCGCGCTGGCGGCACATCGCTGATGGGCCGGGTTCCGATCCTGATCTCGCCGCTTGTGGGCCTGTCAAGACCAGCGAGGAGTCGGAGCAAGGTGCTTTTGCCGCAACCCGAGGGGCCGACCAGCACCAAGAATTCGCCATTTTGGATTGTCAGATTCAACTGACGAATCACTTCAACGGGATCCCCACCGCCGCGTGCTGGGTAGGTCTTGCTGAGGTCTTCGAAACGGACGCCGGCCAACGGCAGAACTGCATCGGCTGAATCTTAGGGTTATGGATTGGATTGAGCCGGCAGCACCGTGCAGTTCATCGATCAGGCACGGATCACGGTCCGAGGTGGGCGCGGCGGCGACGGTATCGCTGCTTTCCGCCGAGAGAAGTACGTGCCTGCTGGAGGTCCCTCCGGCGGTGACGGCGGCAATGGGGCACCTGTGGTCCTTGAGGCCGACAGCAACCTGCAAACTCTGCTCGATTTCAAATACAAACGCCTGTTCGCTGCCGATGACGGTCGGCGTGGTGGTCCGAACAAGTGCACCGGTGCCTCGGGAAAGGATCTGGTGATCAAGGTGCCTTGCGGCACCGAAGTCCGACACCTGCGGACCGGCATCCTTCTTGGTGATCTCACGACTCCGGGCGAGCGTCTCACCGTCGCTTTCGGTGGCCGTGGTGGTCTGGGCAATGCCCACTACCTCAGCAATCGCAACCGTGCGCCTGAGAAATTCACTGAGGGCCGTGAGGGTGAGGAATGGCCCCTGCAGCTGGAACTCAAGTTGCTTGCTGAGGTGGGCATCATTGGTCTTCCCAATGCCGGAAAGAGCACCTTGATCGCCGTGCTGTCTGCTGCGCGACCCAAGATTGCCGATTACCCCTTCACCACGTTGGTCCCGAACCTTGGTGTTGTACGCCGACCCAGTGGGGATGGAACTGTTTTCGCCGATATTCCGGGGCTTATTGAAGGGGCTGCCCAGGGTGCAGGTCTTGGGCATGATTTTCTGCGTCACATCGAGCGCACCCGCCTGCTGATCCACTTGGTTGATGCCGGTGCTAAGGATCCTGTGGCTGACCTGCACGTTGTCGAGCAGGAGTTAGAGGCCTATGGCCATGGCCTCGTCGATCGACCGCGTTTGTTGGCAATTAACAAGCAGGAGCTGGTCTTAGAGGAGGATCTCCCCAAGCTTCTCAAGGATCTTCAAACAGCGAGCGGTCGCCCTGTGTTGAGCATTTCCGCTGCAATGGGAGCCAACCTTGATCAGTTGCTGGCATCCACTTGGGCGGAGCTCGGGGTTTGAGTCAGATCGCACCAAATGTTTCCGTGTTTTCGGCCACACGGATGCTTGTGGGATATGCGATGTAGAGCCATAACGGGAGTGGTCTCTCGCATGACATGACCTTCTATACCTGTCTCGACAACAAAGGCGACGTGATCGCTCGTTGCCAAACGAAAGAGGACATTGTGGTACTCCAGCGGATGGGTCGACCCATCGCTGAAGTCAAGCAAATGCGCAAAGAGGAGGCTGTCGTCTGCAGCCTGACCGGCAGCCCCTCCGACTACAACGAGGACTACTAAGTCCCCGTTGGATTCCCTGGGCTCGTTGCCTTAGTCGTCGTAGACGCGGCACTCATCTGCATCGGGATTGGCCTCGCAATGCAGCTCAAGGGAGGTGGGGTCGTGGCTGTCGCCGGGGTGATGCTCCTTGTATTCCTCCAGCGACTTGAGCTCTTCGGTGAGGTGACGAACCTTGGCATCGTCTCCAGCAGCTTTGGCTGCTTGGATCTCCGATTGATCCTTCTGGATGTGCTCTTCGATGGACTTCATAAATACAGACCGTGGCCTCGTCTCACCTTACGGCGATTCATCGGTTTTGGAGTGGTGGAATCCACCCCCATGACCTTCCGACAACGTTGACTTGAAGCGGTGGTATCCGTGGCTACAGCTACCGGCTCAGATCGTTGTTCATGGCGCTAATTCGCTGAGTTCCAACCAGCGTTCTTCGGCCTGTTCGATTCGGGAGATTAGATCAGCCAAATCCAGACTCAGCTTCGCCATATCAGCACCCTCTCGTGTCATTTGCTGTTCAAGATTGCCTTTCTGCAGCTCCAGTTCTGGGAGCTGTTGGTCAAGACGAGCAAGCTCCTTGTTTTCCTTGAAGTTCCGACGACGCGGGCCCTCGCGCTTGGTTTCGCGGCTGCGTTCCTGTTTTGGGGCGGAGGGTTTGGACACCACGTTCTGGTTCCGTTCCTCTTGGCGTTGCCGCTCAAGAAACGCGCTGTAGTTCCCTTCAAAACGGTTCAGCCGTCCTTCTTCAAAGGAGAACAAACGATCGACGGTGCGATCGAGGAAGTAACGGTCATGGGAGACAACAATCACGCAGCCCCGGAAGTCCTCGAGAAAGTCTTCGAGAACACTGAGGGTTTGGACATCGAGATCGTTGGTGGGTTCGTCCAGTAGCAGCACGTTGGGCGCCTGGATCAGCATTCGGCAGAGGGTGAGTCGCCGGCGCTCGCCTCCAGAGAGCTTGGCCAAGGGGCTGTGCTGCTGGGCGGGTGGAAACAGAAAGCGTTCCAGCAGTTGTGATGCGGTGACCTGCTCACCCCCCAGATCGATACGACTGGCCGCTTCCTCGACAAATTCGATCACCTTGCGTTCGAGTCCTTTGCCTTGGTCGAAGGCGTCGGTGTGCTGGTCCAGGTAGCCGATGTGAACGGTTTCCCCAAGGCGAAGAGACCCCTGGGTGGGCTCTCTCCGTCCAGCAATGAGATCGAGCAGGGTGGATTTGCCGCTGCCGTTGGGGCCGATGATGCCAATGCGGTCTTCTGGGCTGAAGCTGTAGCTGAAGCCATCCAGCAGAAGGTGGCCTTCGCTGGAGCCGTCGGCTGTCACGCCAACCGCCTCGGCTTCAATGACCTGTTTTCCGATGCGACGGCTGATGCCGTTCATCTCGAGCTTCGCCTTGGCTTGGTTCGGTTTCTGCTCGCGCATCGCTTCGATGCGTTGCAAGCGCGCTTTTTGTTTGGTGCTGCGGGCCTTGGGACCCTGCCTTAGCCATGCCAGTTCACGGCGCAGCACACTTTTGAACTTGGCCGCTGACGCCGCTTCCGAGGCGTCTTCTTCTGCTTTGTGTTGCAGAAAGGTGCTGTAGTTCCCCTGGTAGGTGCGCGCTTGACTTCGGTCGACCTCCACCATTCGCCGTGTCACCCGATCGAGCACGTAGCGGTCATGGGTGACCAGCACCAGGGCGCCTGGATAGCGATCCAGCCAGCTCTGTAACCACTCCACCGCGGCGGCATCGAGGTGGTTGGTGGGTTCATCCAGCAACAGCACATCTGGGCAGGCCACCAGGGCTGACGCCAGTCCCACCCGTTTGCGATAGCCCCCGGAGAGGTCGTCGACCGGGCGTTGGAGATCGCTGATGCCTAATTTTTGCAGCACTTCCCGGCATTGCTGCTCCAGGCTCCAGGCTTCCTCTTCATCCATCCGTTGGCTGAGCTGACCCAGCTCCGAGAGCAGAGCTTCATTGCTGGGGTCTGCGGCAACCGCGTCGCTGAGGGAGCTGAATCGCAACAGCAGATCCCGTTTGGCACCGCAGCCTTCCAGCACCTGTTCCAGCACAGATAGCCCAGGGGTGATGCGACTCTCCTGGCCCACAAGCTCCACTCGAAGCCGGGGTGAACAGCGGCGTTCCCCCTCACCGAGCGGCTCCTTCCCCGCCAGAACTTTCAACAGGGTGGATTTGCCGCTGCCATTGGGGCCGATTAGCCCCAGCCTTTCACCTTCCCCGATGTGGAGATCGAGGCCGGAGAAGAGGGTGCGGATTCCAAAATCCTTGGCGGCACCCACCAGGCTGATCAGACTCACGGCGTGCCTGCTGGCAGTTGACCGTCCAGATAAGCAAACACACTTTTATCGCCCACATCTGCTGCCGCATCCATGCCGAATTTCCGCAGGGCCAGCAGCACCAGCAGCAACGCTGCACTCTCCAACAAGACCAGGCAGAAAGACCCGCTGATCAGCCCCAGCAGATGTCCCAGCAGTGCTGCTGGCAGTAGCAAGGTCAGACCGATGGCTTCGGGTCTTTGGAAGCAGAAAAACTCTTTGAAGCCGATCCCTGCCAAGGCTGCGAACAGGGGGCCGACGGCCAGGATCCACAACGGCTGATCTCGCAGGGTGGCAAGGGCTGTGGAGGGCCCTGCATGCATCAGCAGGGCGCCCCAACCGATGCAACCGGTGAGCCAAAACAGTTGAAGAGCGCGGTGCAGAGGGCGGAGATAGATGTGAATCCAGCGCAGGGACAGCCCCAGTGCAGTGGCGATCGGAAGCACCCAGACCCAAGCCCAGGTGCTTCCGATTTGCCACCACTGCAGCAGTCCAGCGGCCAGGCTGAGGCCAGTGATCAACAGGGCGATCCGATAGGAACGCACCTCCTGGCGGTCGATATCTGTGATGGAGTAGGTGCCGTAGACACCGTCAAAGGTTGGATCTGCGCTGGTCATCCCGACGGAGCCGTGCTGTTTACCAGTGTGCTCAGGTCTGGACCGGCTGGAACTATCCCACCGGGATTGAGGGGAAATAAGGCGCCGAAATAGTCCTGCCGCCAAGCGTTGCCGTCGCAGGTGTCGGCGATGCCAGGCAAGGCGTACAGCCGTTGTCGCCAATGCCAGAGGTTCGGGTAGTGCCAGAGCGGGCGCCGACTACAGCCAAACAGTGGTGCGTAGACCAGCTCCCAGCGGATCAGTGTGGGGAACAGCCGCACATCCGCCAGGCTCAATGTTGTGCCACACAGCCATGGGCCGTTGGTCTCCAGGCTCTGCTCCACCGTATCGAGGGCAGCGAAGAGATCGGCTTCGGCGCGGTCGTAGGCCGCTTGATTGCGGGCGAAACCACAGCGGTAAACACCGTCATTCACCGCTGGTTGCAGCAGGGCTTGCCAGGCCTCGATCCTGTCGGCCGACTGCGGCGGTGCGAGGTCGATGACTGAGCCTTTGAGCGGCCAGCGGTTCAACAGCTCCACCAGTGGAGCACTGTCGTTGCCCAGCAGGGTGCGGGTCTTGGGGTCCACCAGAACAGGAACGGTGGCCCGGTAGGTCGGTGGTGCGCCGCAGTGCCGGTACAGCGCTAGAAGCGTGTCGCAGCCTTCCCAGGCGGGGTTGAGCGCCCAGCGCCCGGCGTTGTGATCCGCTGTCGCGACCAGGAGGTTGACGCTGTCTTGAAGATTGCGCAACTGATGCACCAACCAGGTGCGATGCGCCCAGGGACAACTGCGCCCGATCACGAGGAGAGGGCGTTGAGTTTGGCTGCGTTGGATCAGCTCCTCGCGGTTCAGGGTCGGTGGGGGGAGCGGATCGCTGCTCGGGCGGGTGTAATTGCCTCCGGTATCGGCTGGTCCCAGCCCACCCATGAGCCGTTGCCATTGCCATCGCCAGCCGCAACGGGCGGCACTGACCACAACAGGTGGGATCGACATGGCTCGGTTTGGATCGCTTTTATCTTCGCTGAGAGTCGTGCTTCAGTCAGAACCCCGAGCGCTATGTCCATGACCAGCTGTGGCGTTCTGGTGGTGGCCGGCACCCATGGGAATGAGGTGAATGCCCCCTGGTTGCTGCAGCAGTGGCAGGCCAACCCTGATCTGATTGATGCGGCTGGGCTGCTGGTGCAGAGGGTGATCGGCAACCCCGAGGCGTTGCACCGTCGCTGCCGCTATGTCGATCGCGACCTCAACCGCTGTTTTCTCCCGGATCTTTTGGATCGGGAGACCTCTGGATTGGAATTCCAGCGAGCAGGCGAACTCCTTCGGCTGCACGGCTTCAACGGAGAGCAACCGTGTGCCGTGGCACTTGATCTGCACAGCACCACAGCAGCCATGGGCAATTCACTGGTGGTTTACGGGCGTCGGCCTGCCGATCTTGCCCTCGCCGCTCTGGTTCAGGAGGCTCTCGGCCTGCCGATCTATCTGCATGAAGCGGATGCCCAGCAGACTGGCTTCCTGGTGGAATGCTGGCCCTGCGGACTGGTGATTGAGGTGGGCCCCGTGCCTCAAGGTGTACTGAACGCCAAGATCGTTGAGCAGACCCGTCTTGGCTTGGAAACCTGCCTAAGGGCCTTGGACCAGGTCCGTCAGGGATCAGCCCGGCTTCCGGGTGCTCTTGTGGTGCATCGACACTTGGGGAGTCGCGATCTTCCGAAGGGCGAGGACGGTGAACCGCTTGCCCTTGTTCATCCCGAGCTTCAAGGGCGCGACTGGCAGAGCATCGCTTCTTCGCAGGCCATGTTCAGAGCTGCGGACGGGACGGATCACGGTGAGCTCTGGGTTGATGGCGAGATCCCGGTGTTTGTGAACGAAGCGGCCTATGCCGAAAAAAGCATCGCCTTTTCCTTCACGCGCCGCGAGGTCTGGCCTGTAGAGGAAGCCTGGCTGCCGGCATTGCAGCAGCTGTTGTGCCCAGCTCAACCACAGGCCCAGACACCCTTGCCCTCTTGAGAGCAGATCAGATTGCTCGTCTGGCCGTCGGCCCAGTACATCCGAAGTCGGTCATCCTCGGTGCCGATCCGCAAGGTGAGGGAGCGGAGGGGGCCTGCCGGGGTCTTGCTGTCGGGAGATCTCAGTGCCTCAAGCTCCTGCTCCAGCTGGTTGAGCCGTTGCTCAAGCTGTTCAAGCGAAGCGCGCGCGTTGGCGTCTGGCTTGTCGCTGCCGGAGGGCAACAGCCCACAGCTGGTCAGGCCAACGGAAGCAACCCCAAGGCAAAGCAGTTGGATTAAACGCTGCATGGGCCCTCACTAATTGGCCCCAGCCTCTCAGCAGTAATGGCCTCGGGCCAGCCGTTCACTCCAATAAACCGTTGCACCCTGAGCCTCCAGCTCCATGCGCCTGTGACGGGCCTGAGCCAGGGGAACGGTCTCCTCCAGGCGATGGCCGGCTTGCATCCAGCGGATCAGAACCAAAGATTGCCCTGGTGAGTCTCATGAATCTTAAGTCTTTCGGAAACCTTGTTCTGGCGATGCGTCCTGCTTCGGCGTTGGTTTCGCAAACTGCCGACACACAGCGCAAACTTCCGTTACACTCGAAGTCAGGCAGGGCTCTCCTGCCCTTCCTTAAACCGTTCCTTCGGGAACATTTCTTTCCGTTCTCATGACCACCACCCTCCAGCAGCGCTCCGGCGCTTCCAGCTGGCAGGCCTTCTGTGAGTGGGTCACCTCCACCAACAACCGTCTGTATGTCGGTTGGTTCGGTGTGCTGATGATCCC
>NZ_JAKUHI010000014.1:0-49194 GCF_023630615.1 Synechococcus sp. MU1648 | reverse complement strand
ATCTTGTAAGTCGCCTAAGACACATCAAGACTTTCGCCTTCAGCGCTTCGGCTTGCGCGCTCGCCTCTCGGCTCCCGCGCAAGACAAAACCATAACACCACATCTCCCCAGCTCGCAAGAGGCACGTTTCAAGGCTGCACCAGAGCCTCTCCCCATGGAAGGAAACGCGCCAGATGAGCCCATGAACCTGCCGCCAACATGGGGAAACCCCGTTCAGCAACGTCCTCACCCGGAGAGAGCTGAGCTGGATCCACATCCAACCAGCGAATTGGACAACCGAGTTCGTCGAGCACCAACCAGGCCGCAGCCAAATCCCAGATCTTGGGAGTGGCCTCTAGTGAAGCGATGGTCTGCCCCATCGCCACGCTCACCAGATTGAGGCTGGCAACACCAAGCAAGCGAATCTTTCCAGGGAAGCGCTGATCAGGTTTGCGCTGCAGCACACGGATCGAACGACTGCAAAGCGAAACACAGGCACTGGTCGCCAACGCTCGGGTCTCAGACGTGAGCGGTTGATTGTTTCGGGTGGCGCCGCGGCCACGCAGAGCGACAAAGCGTTGCCCCAGTGCTGGCACATCCAGAAAGACCTCACTGGGTCGGCCGTCAACAAAACGCGCCACGGAAATCGCCCAATAGGGAATGCCGGCCGCAAAATTGGTGGTCCCATCCAAAGGGTCCACCACCCAATAGGCCCGCGTGGCTGGGACTGTTTTGGATCCCTCCTCGCTGAGGACGCCCTCCCCCGGGGCAATGCTGGCCAAGCCCTCAACCAGAGAGGCATCACTCCAGCGATCGCAGTCGGTGATCAAGGAACCATCCGGCTTCACATCGGAACCGATCTGGCCAAAATCCTGCAGCTGACGAGCACGAATGCGATCCAGCAGCAGATGTACTGAGCTCAGTTGATCGTCACTGAGCACCAACGTCACCACAGAGGCTGAACAGGACTGCTCTCAGTCTGATTCACCGTCGAATCTGAGGAAGCTAAAGAGGGACAGGCGGACTTGAGCGGCGTTGGCTCAATGGGAATCGGTGCTTGATCAGGTACCGGCTTGGTCGACGGCAATGAGACCGCATTGCAGGCGACCAACGCATCCAAACCTGTGCGGCGCTGTAGCTGCGCCAGGCTGGTGTTGTAGGCGTTGATGGCTCTGGCGTAACGCAGCTCTGCTTGGGTGAGATCACGCTGATTGTTGACTACCTCTCTCTGGGTGCTGACACCAGCCTGAACCCGCAGATTGGACAGGCGAAGGGATTCTCGGGATGAGAGAACCTCGCTGGCTGTGGTGTCGATTTCTTGGATGGCCGTTCGCAGGCCAATGAAACTTTGCTCCACTTCAAGGCGGATCTGATCACGGGTGCTGGCGAATTTGAACCGGCTTTCTTCAGCGGCCTGCTTGGAGCGTCTGTATTGGGCCCGTGCACGACCGCCATCAAACAGACGCCAGTTCGCCTTCAGCACCGTGCTGTTCTGAATGCCGTACGTGAAATTGCCCATATCAATGTCATTCGACGTCTGACCGGTCTGACCTTGGGTCCGACTTGTCGAGGTGGAGTTGACAAACCTGAGAACGGGCTGAACAGCGGCAAGAGACGCATTAGCTCGGCTGTTGTTGATGGAGATATCGAGGACTAATTGATCAAGCTCTTCGCGGTAGTTGTAAGCAGCAACGATGCTTTCCTGCAGTGAGGGCTCCCAGAGACCCAAAGGCCGGGCAGGTGATGCAGCGGTTGGGGTGATGTCCTGCGGAAGGTCCAGCACCGCTGCGAGATTGCGTCGCTCGAGATCCTGTTTGCCGAGATTCCCCGTCAGGATGTTGCGGTCTCGGGCCAATTGAGTCTCCGCTTCCAACACCTCCAACTTGGTGTTGACACCAGCGTTGAAGCGAGCTCGCGCATCACGCAGGCTGACCAAGGAAGCCTTCACAGAAGCCTGACCGATGCGAACACCCTCATCAGCTTCTTGAAGATCGAAATAGCCCGTTGCCGCTTGAAGACGAAGATCACGCAAAGCAATCAAGTACGAATCGCCAGCCCGCTCAAATTGATCACGGGCTGCAGCTATCTCGGGAACGCGCGCCGGATTGATCAGATCCCAGCTCAATTGCAAGCTGATGTTTAAGCGCCACTCCCTGCCGTAGCGCTCGTTGAACCCATCCCGCGTGACAGGCTTTGTGAACTCTTCACCGGTGTTGGGATTGGTCCCACTTTTTTCACCGGTGACGGGATTGATAACGCGGGTCGTGGGTTTTCGAACTACCCGATCTGGGACGAAATCTGGATTTTGGTAGGAGTACGACTTGAAATATTCTGGGAGACCACTGGCCGAGAGGTCGACAGTGGGGTACCAAGCTGCAATCGCTGCGCGGAGTGCAGACTTGGCCTGATCAACCTGACTGGCAGCAGCCTTGAGCTTCGGGCTGTTGAACTCGGCCAGCTGAAGAGCATCCTCCAGGGTGAGAGGACGCAGCTCATGAATGCGCACCTGAGCCGGCGCATCAGGGAGCGCCAGGCTGGGGGGAGCAGCCAAAGGAACGAGGGGAGGCGGCAAGACGTCGAGAGCCGGAGCTACGACAGATGGATCAGCCTTGGGGCGTGCACCCTTCAAATCGATCGCATCGGGAAGCGTGTTCTGGTCAACCAATGCCGACTCAGACTGCGCAGTCTCCTGGCTGAATGCAGAGGGAACACCGGTGGAGACGACGCCCGCAACGAGACAAATACCCGCGGTGATCCGGCGCACAGCAATCAAAAACCTTTGGCGGAGTTTAGGGACTTTTTCCTACGGCACTCAAAACTGAGGCCACGACGTCAGCCGCCCCATGCACAATCCGGATGGGGGCCGGCAGCTGCGCGGCCAGGGCCTCCAAGGTCATGTCATCGAGGAACACAGGCTGCCCCTGCCGCAACATCACCGACGGCAGCAGCAGCTCATCGCCAAGATCTCGCCCCTGCAACCCACTGAGCAGATCCTGACCTGTCAACAGTCCGGTCACCACTTGGTCCTGCCCCCAATAGGGACTGGGCAGTCCGATCAGGTGAAACTCGACACCATCAACGCCATTCAACCGTTCGGCCACGGGCTGCAATGCCTGGGCGACGATCTGACCCACCACCCAGCTGCAACGACGGGGCTGCGGAACCGCTCTGGGCAGGTCTTCAGTCGCGGCATCCAGAGCTTCGAGGAAGGCGCGAATGCTGCCCACGCCGTTCTCCTGCTGCGGAAGATCCTCGTAGTCATCCCGAGGCGGCAACGGCAACCCAGCCATCAAGTACCACTCATCCGAGAGCCAGGCAAAGCGGGTGCCCAAGGCCGCCTGGAAGTTCTGCTGCATGGGTTCCACCTGGGCAATCACCTGCCGGGCACAGGCCGGATCCACAGGGACAAGGCCATCTTCAGCCGGCCTGAACCGGGTAAGCCCCACCGGAACAACCGCTGCGGACAGCACCGCCGGCCAGGGGCCAGACGCGAAGGATGCCAGGTCGTTCAAGGTCCTCTCCAGTGCAGGACCGTCATTAAGCCCTGGGCAGACCACCACCTGGGCATGAATCTGCAGATCACGCTGGTCAAACCAGGCGAGCTGATCCATCACCTGCGCAGCACGCGGGTTCACCAGCAGCCGGGAGCGCAGGTCGGGCTCCGTGGCATGCACCGATACAAACAATGGAGATAAACGCTGCTCCTCAATCCGCTGCCAATCGGCCTCGCCCAGATTGGTGAGGGTCAGATAGGAGCCATAGAGAAAGCTCAGCCGGTAATCGTCGTCTTTTAGGTAAAGACTGTCGCGCCGGCCTGGGGGCTGTTGATCGATGAAACAGAACGGACAATTGTTATTGCACTGACGCAAGCCATCAAACAGGGCCTCGGTGAAGGCCAGGCCAAGACCGTCATCAGCCTCCTTTTCCAACTCCACCTGATGCAGAGCACCCGCTGCATCACGCACCTCAAGGCAAAGCTCCTCATCCACGCAGAGGTAGCGGTAATCGATCAGATCTCGTGGTCGAATGCCGTTGATGCTGAGCAACTGATCGCCCGGCTCAAAACCCAACTCCTCCCCGATCGAGCCGGCCTCTACGGAGGCCACCACAGCAGGCTGAGGCTGGCGGCCACTGCTGGTTGGATCCAGAGCTGCTACGGCAACTCCAGCGGATGGCTCATTCCACACAAGCCGACTTCATCTGAACTCAGTGTGCGCCGTGAGCGCCCCACCAGACCAGCAGAAGCAGACCGAAGAGCAGCCGGTAGGCAACAAAGATCCAAGTGCTGTGGCGCTGGAGGAACTTCAGCAACCAATCAATCGCCAGCCAGGACACCAAGGCAGCTGAAAAAATGCCTACCAACAACGGGAGGGGGCCATTACCAGCACTGGCATCCAGAGCATCCTTGAGTTCCACCATCCCCGCAATCGTGATTGCGGGGATGCCGAGCAGGAAAGAAAAGCGTGCGGCGTCGGCCCGGTGCCAACCATCGAACAGGGCAGCTGTGAGGGTGCTGCCAGAACGGGACACCCCTGGAATCAAGGCCAACGCCTGCGCCACACCCACCACGAAGCCATCACGCCCTGAAACATCCGGGAGCTGCTTGCGACGGGTTCCAGCCCGTTCCGCCAAAGCAAGCAACAAAGCCATCACGATCGAGACGATCGCAATGGAAAGAACACTGCGCAAGGGCGACTGTTCGTAACCATGAGCCCAGAAGAATTTGATGCCCAGCCCGACCACCAGGATCGGCAGGGTGCCCACCGCCATGGCGAGTCCAAGACGTGCCTCCGGCTCCCGCCACTGGCCATGGCGAATGGCACGACTGATTCCCCGCAGCACCTGGCTGAGATCGCTGCGGAAATAGGCGATCACCGCAACGATGCTGCCCAGTTGAATCGCGGCGGTGACGGAAACGCCAGGGTCGCCCCAACCCAAGAGCACAGGCACCACCTTTAGATGAGCGGTGCTGCTGATCGGCAGAAATTCAGTGAGGCCCTGCACAACTCCCAGCACCAGATCACGCCAGCAGGCCTCAAGCAGGGTTATGGATGCAGAGGGGTCCGCCATCGAGACAACAGATGTCGCCTTGACGGTATCCCCGGCCCGCAAGGCAGGGATGTCGGCCGCGTCACTTGAAGATGTCTTCTAAGGTTCCGTGACTTTCTTCATGAAAAGGATTTGATCGGCGGCACCTGGCACACCTCAGCCTCCGCACGGTCGTGGTCCTTTCCGGTCGCGCGCATCGCTGCAGCAATGGTGGTGCTGCCTGTGTTTCTGCAGGCACCTTGGGTTCGTCTGGATCCTTTCTCAGCAACCCTTTTCACGGGTGTTCTGATTGCAGCCGGCCTGGTGTTGCATCAGAGCCGCTCCCAGACGGCATCCGACCTGGGTTCCCTTCTCGTTGGTTTCAGCGGTAGCTGGCTTGCGGGCTGCATTTTCTGGGGTTGGCTGCGGGCCCATCCCGTGCTGCACCTGCCCGTTGAAGCCTTCGCTTTGCCTGTTGCCTTGGGTGGCCTGCAGGGCCGCTGGCGGCTGGCGGCAACGTTTTATTTGTCATCTCTATTGGGTACAGCCTGCACAGACCTGGCCATGGCGGCCACCGGCGTGATGCAGTTCTGGCCGGCAGTCGTGACCGCTTCCCTGGATCAGGCTCCTCTACTGCTGCATCAGGCAGGGCTGCATTTGCTTCAGCCCCTGCCCATGGTCACCCTGATGATTGCTGCTGCGATCGTCCTATTCGTTGGACGTCGCCTGAACACGAATGGCAACAATTCCAACGGTGAGACCGGAGCCATGGCAGCTGCTGTGTTGATCACAACCCTTTGGGTAGACGGATTATTCCTGCTCTCGGCGTTGCTGCAGCCCGGGCTCAGCGGGTTGATCGAGTGAAACGAACTGCAAAAGCTGCTGCAAATCAGAGGGTTTAAAGGGGCAACGACTTGTAGTCTTCACGAGCCGGCAACGCCGGTCGTCCCGTTCTGACCCCTGATCGAGAGTTGAGATGAAGCGGCTTCTGAGCTGGCTGACCGGCGCACTGGTTATGGCAAGTCTGATGGCAGGCCTTGTGCTTCCCAACAGCGTTTATGCCGACGACGACCTTCGCAGCAAGTATTCCGGCAACGAGATCCGCAACGTTGTGGACGACAAGATCGCTGAACGTGAAGGCAAGGTCGACCTCAACAATTCCTCCGTGCGTCGCTTCCAGCAATTTCCTGGCATGTATCCGACCATGGCCGGGAAAATCGTTCTGGGCGGCCCCTACGACAGCGTTGACGACGTGCTGTCTCTCAACCTGACTGATCGTCAGCAAGAGCTCTTCGCCAAGTATCGCGACAATTTCACTGTCACTCCTCCCTCCATTGCTCTGAATGAGGGCGACGACCGCATCAATGACGGTCAGTACCGCTGATCCATTAACCCCGTCACAATGACTGTGATTGCTTGAACCGCCGGACCACCGGCGGTTTTTTTGTCCCCGTGATGGCACAGCCCCGCAGCTCTGATCCCATCCCCTCAGGTCCCTGGGACGTGGTGGTGATCGGTGCCGGGGCAGCTGGATTGATGACCTGCCTTGATCTACCCCCAGAGCTCAAGGTCTTACTGCTCAACCGCAACACGGGGCGGCGTTCCTCCAGCCGCTGGGCCCAGGGCGGCATCGCCGCGGTGACCCGGAAGGAAGACAGCGCCGACAGCCATGCCGAGGACACCCTTCTGGCCGGAGCTGACCTCTGTGATGGCGATGCGGTGCGACTGCTGGTGCAGGAGGCACCCCATTGCGTGGATCGTCTTGACCAACTGGGCATGGCTTTTGACCGGGATCAAGACGGTCTTGCCACCACCCTGGAAGCAGCCCACAGCCACAGGCGAGTCCTGCATGTGCAGGACCAAACCGGACGGGCTCTTGTGGATGTGCTGCGGGATCGTGTCGAGCAACGGCCGGGGTTGCTGCACCGCCGCGGCGTCCGGGTGACCCAGCTGCTGGTGCGCGATAGGCGCTGCTGCGGCGTACAGGTGCTGGATGGGGCGAATCTTCACGGCATCGAAGCCCGCGCTGTCGTGCTGGCCAGCGGCGGGGGAGGCCATCTGTTTGCCAACACCACCAATCCTGCCCAGGCCTGCGGCGAGGGCATCGCCCTGGCCTGGCAAGCGGGGGCTGCAGTGGAAGATCTGGAGTTCGTGCAATTCCATCCCACGGCCATCCGCCTGGATGACGCCCCCTGTTTTCTGATCTCCGAAGCCGTGCGCGGTGAAGGTGGAGTGCTTGTGGATTCCCTCGGGGGAAGCCCTGTGGCCCATCTGCGCCAACGCGACCTCTCACCGCGGGATCAGGTGAGCCGGGCCTTAATGCAAGCCATGCAGCGGCAGCAGGTGCAACAGATGTGGCTGGACTTCGCCGCCATCCCGCGCGACCAAGCGGAGCGACGCTTCCCAACAATCCTGGACCGCTGCGATGAACTCGGACTCAATCCCTTGGAACGGCCGATTCCCGTGGCCCCGGCTGCCCACTACTGGATGGGAGGAGTCGCCACGGATCTGCAGGCCGCCACCACACTGCCGGGGCTTTATGCCGTGGGGGAGGTGGCCTGCACCGGCCTGCATGGGGCCAACCGTCTTGCCAGCAACTCCCTGATGGAGTGCCTGGTGTTCGCCCATCGACTCAAGGAGATCGAGCTCGGGCCAGCCCTGCCGACACCTACCAACGGCACAGCCCAACCCCTCGAGCTCGACCTGGACGGGAGCAGTAGTTCGCAGTTGATCGACGCGATCGAACAGCTGCGACAACTCTGCTGGCGGCGGGCGGGTGTGGAGCGGTCCGCCTCCGGACTGCGCAAGGCCCTAACCCAGGTCAAGGAGGACGAACAGCACCTGGAACAGCAGCCTCTGCTTCAGGCCTTGCTGCGAGCGGACCCCTGTGCCCCTCGCCTGCTGGCGGAAAGCAGCCGACGCGATCTGAACCTGTTGCTGGATCTGCACCACCGGCTATTAACCAGCCGTCTGATGCTGGAGGCCTGCCTGTTTCGCGGAGAAAGCCGAGGCGGTCATTACCGCAGCGATGCTCCGGCGCCGCTGCCGCAATGGCGGCAGCATTCCAGGCAGCAACGAGAGCAGGGCATCTTCACCCGAGCCGTGCGCCCTTGATTTAGAAGTCGGTGTTGCCGTCGTAGCCGCTGAGTTCCGCCAAGGTGTCGAGCCCTTTCACGCCAGAGTCGACGCTGCCATTGATCTCCCAGCTGGGGAAGCCCTCTAATCCTTTGCTGCGGCAGAGGTCAGCCTGATTGTTTTCACCATCAGGCGCGCACTCAACCACCTTGAGCTGATCGGAAGCCTGCTTGCCGAAAAGCTCCTTCTGGTCATGGCAATGGGGGCACCAGTAAGCGGAATACATCACCGCGCCACTGCTGGTGAGGTGCTCGGCCAAGGCGATCGACGCAGGTGTGCTCTCGGTCGTGACGAGCGGGGCAACACCGGTGCCGCTGGCCACGGTCTCGGGCCGATTGGGATCGACCACCGACGCCCAAATCAAGCCCCCCAGAAGCACGGCCAGGGCCAGCAGCACACCGCGGAACAGCAGCTGCCCCAGATCCTCCCAGCCGCCTCCAATGATGGAGAGCACCAACAAAGCCAGGGACAGCGCCGCAGAGAGAACACAGAAGAAACAGAAGGCCTGAATCTTGAGCAGCATCACGCCCAGCAGCACACCGCTGAAGACGGCCATCGCTAGGGAGACCGTGAACAGGCCCCACCAGGTGCGTCGCGAGAGGTCGGCCTTGTTTTCCTGCAGACCTGGCAACAAGGGCAGCAGCGCCATCAGGAGCACCGCGCTATAGGCCAGCACTCCTATCAGCGCAAGAGGGATCTCAGCGAAGACCGTCCCCCAGGCGCTGTTGAGCACCTTGTCGCAACCGTCAGCCCCCATCGGACAGGTGAGGTTGCCTAGCAGGCCCCAGCGCTTGAGGGTGATCGAACCGGTGTCGATCAGCCCAGCAGTGGCCAGCACCGCCATGGCGATGCGGGCCCATTTCGCGCCTGAATCTTGGCGTCGACGGCTAACGAGACGGGTGGTGCCCATCCTTGATCTTCAAGTATTCGAATTCTGTCAGTTCCGGCGTGATCAAGCCGCTTCGTAGGCTGAGAGATGGCCTGCCGGCGACGTGATGACAAGCACCCCGACAAAACCGACGGTCGCGTTCGCCCACCTGGGGTGCGAGAAGAATCGGGTCGACACCGAACACATGGTGGGGCTGCTGGCGGAAGCGGGCTATGGCGTTAGCACCGATGAAAACGATGCCGCCGTGGTGGTGGTGAACACCTGCAGCTTCATTCAGGACGCCCGCGAGGAATCGGTGCGAACCCTGGTGGGACTGGCAGAACAGGGCAAGGAGCTGATCATCGCGGGATGCCTGGCCCAGCATTTCCAGGAGGAATTACTGGAGTCGATTCCGGAAGCCAAGGCCATTGTGGGAACCGGCGATTACCAGCACATCGTTGACGTGCTGCAGCGGGTGGAGGCAGGGGAGCGGGTCAACCAAGTCAGCGCCGTGCCCACCTTTGTGGGCGATGAATATCTGCCGCGCCAGCGCACCACCGACCAGGCGGTGGCCTTCCTCAAAGTGGCCGAGGGCTGCGATTACCGCTGCGCCTTCTGCATCATTCCGAAGCTGCGGGGGGATCAGCGCAGCCGACCGATCGAATCGATCGTGGCCGAAGCCCACCAACTGGCCGAACAGGGGGTGCAGGAGCTGATCCTGATCAGCCAGATCACCACCAACTACGGCCTCGACCTGTACGGCAAACCCAAGCTGGCGGAACTGCTGCGGGCCCTGGGCGACGTGGAGATCCCCTGGATCCGGGTGCACTACGCCTACCCCACCGGGCTGACCCCGGATGTGCTGGCGGCCTACCGGGAGGTGCCCAACGTGGTGCCCTATCTCGATCTGCCGCTGCAGCACAGCCATCCGGAGGTGCTGCGGGCGATGAACCGCCCCTGGCAGGCGGATGTGAACGACCGCCTGCTGGATCAGATCCGCGAGCAACTCCCCGACGCGGTGCTGCGCACCACGCTGATCGTGGGGTTTCCTGGCGAAACGGAAGAGCACTTCCAGCACCTGATGGGCTTCCTCGAGCGGCAGCGCTTCGATCACGTGGGGGTGTTCACCTTCTCGCCGGAGGACGGCACGGCAGCTGCCGACCTGCCCGATCGCGTCGATCCAGAGGTGGCCCAGGCACGCAAGGATGCCCTGATGGCTCTGCAACAACCGATTTCGGCGGAACGCAACAGCCGCTGGGTGGGTCGCACCGTGGACGTGCTGATCGAACAACACAACCCGCAAACCGGCGAGATGATCGGTCGCTGCGCCCGCTTTGCTCCAGAAGTGGACGGCGAAGTGCGGGTGCAACCCGGCGCCGATGGTCAACAGGCCGCACCGGGGAGCCTGGTGCCGGTGGAGATCACCGGAGCCGACATCTATGACCTAAGCGGGCGGATTGTCGGTGCCCGCGCCATGGTGGCCGCAGCGAGACGCCAGGGTTGACCCTTCTTAAACTGCGGGCCGAGCAGCAGCGCCAGCTTTTTCTGATCGCCTCTGGCGTCAGTACAGCAGGGTCTTTCGCCGGCATCACCGCCAAGGGCTGGATCCTGATGAAAGGGGGCGTGGATCCCTTCGTGCTGGCGCTGAACTTCGCCGCGCTGTCGCTGCCGACCCTGCTGGTGAGCGGACCAGCGGGAGTGCGCACCGACCGCGTGGGCTGTGAAGGGGTGCTGGTGCAGGCGCAATGGGCGCTGCTGGCCGCCTCAGGCCTGGGGGCACTGGCCATTCCTCTCTTGGAGGGCACACCCCAGGTGCTGCTGCTGCTCTGCAGCACGTTGCTGGTGGGCATCGCCGGCGCCTATGAGCTGACAGCCCGCAACAAGTACTGCTCAATCCTGGTCGAGCAACCCGGGCAGCTGGCGGGCTACCTCACCAGCTTTTCGGTGGTGTTCAACGTGGGCAAGCTGGTGGGCCCCCCAATCGGTGCTTGGTTACTGGTGGCCACGGGCCCGGCCTGGGCCCTTGGCATTGATGCGGCCAGCTATCTGCTGCCGATCGCCAGTGTGATGTTCCTGCTCAGTCCGAATCGGGATCAGGAGGTGCGCAGCGGCGGCGGCCAGGACGCCAGCTTGCTCAATGCCTGGCGCCACTGCGGCAGCACCCTACAGGGGGTGCTCAGCTTCACCGCCGTTCTCTGTCTGATCGGGTTCTACCACCCGGGACTGGCCCCATTGATTGCAGATCGCATGCTGGGACCCGATCCTGGAGACCTGGCGCTTTTCACCAGCGTGCTGGCCGCCGGAAGCATCGTGGGCGGCGCGGTGCTGCAACGCAACAGCCAACGTTTCTGCCGGCGCCCGTTCCTCACCCTCGGGAGCTTCGGCTTGGTCACCGCTGTGGCCCAGCTGGGGATGGCCCGCACACCCGGGCCAGGATTCAGCCTGGCCATGGCCTTCCTGATCGGCGCCGGCACCGCCGGACTGCTGAGCAGCTGCAACCTGATCAGTCAGATCGGTTCACCACAGGTGATGCGCGGCCGCATGGCTGGACTGAGCCAGATCGCCTTCCTGGGCGGAGGCGGCATGTGTGGATTGCTTATTGCCCTGCTGGTGAAGACCACCAGCCTGTCAACGGCCTTTGCACTCACCGGAGGCCTCAGCGCTGCTGTGGCTGTGCTCTGGATGCGAAAACGAGGGGCGAAGCGTCTGGAACAGCTCAGATGAGCTTGATTCCCTTGAGGATCTTGGTGAGCACAAAAGCCGTCACCAGACCAGAACCAACCAGGCCGAGATAAATGCCGACGCCCATGTGCAAGTACTGAGGTGACCACTATTAGATCAGACATTCGCCTGGGTTCAGGCCATTGCGCTTAGGGTTTGTGAACAGCCGATACCTATTGAGAGGTATCTCTAACCGGGCCAACCGGACGTCCATCCATCAACGCCCGACGCCATGCGTACCCTTTTTGTTTACCCCGAGTTCCCAAAGACCTTCTGGAGTTACGAGAAGATCCTTGAGCTGGTGAACCGCAAGGTGTTGCTGCCTCCTCTGGGGATGTGCACGGTAGCTGCGCTGCTGCCCCAGGACTGGGAGATGAAGCTGGTGGACCGCAACGTGCGGGAGGTGACAGAAGAGGAATGGAGCTGGGCCGAACTGGTCATCATTTCGGGAATGATCGTTCAGAAGGACGACATGGCCGTGCAGATCGGCAAGGCCAAGCAGCGAGGCCTACCAGTGGCCATCGGAGGCCCCTTCGCCAGCTCCACACCGGATGCACCCGAACTGGATTTGGCGGATTTCAAGATCCTCGATGAGGGGGAAATCACCCTGCCGATGTTCCTGGAAGCCCTGGAACGGGGCGACACCAAGGGTCGGTTCACCTCAGAGGGAGACAAGCCGGACGTCACTGCCACACCGATTCCCCGCTTCGATCTGCTGCAGCTCGACGCCTACGACTCGATGAGCGTTCAGTTCTCCCGCGGCTGCCCCTTCAACTGCGAGTTCTGCGACATCATCGTTCTCTACGGCCGCAAACCCCGAACCAAAACCCCCGAGCAATTGGTGGCGGAGCTGCAGTACCTCTACGACCTGGGCTGGCGACGGTCGATCTTCCTGGTGGACGACAACTTCATCGGCAACAAGCGCAACGCCAAGCTGCTGCTACCGCAGATCCGCACGTGGCAGGAGGAGCGGGGGTACCCGTTCAGCTTCGCCACTGAAGCCTCCGTGGACCTGGCCGACGACGACGAGATGATGCGGATGATGCACGATGCGCGATTCGAAAGCGTCTTCCTGGGCATCGAAACCCCAGATGAAGCCAGCCTGGAAACAGCCCGCAAGGTGCAGAACACGCGCAACCCGCTCGATGCTGCTGTTGACCGGATCACGGCGAACGGCATCCGAGTCATGGCTGGCTTCATCATCGGCTTTGACGGCGAAAAGGATGGAGCAGGCCGCCGGATCGTGGACTTCGTGACCCGCACCGGCATTCCCGCCGCGATGATGGGCATGCTTCAGGCCTTACCCAAGACAGCCCTGTGGGCGCGGCTGGAGCGGGAAGGTCGGCTGATTCAGGGAGAAGATGCCGCCAAGGGCGTGAATCAGACCAACTTGCTCAACTTCGAACCCACCCGACCGATCCGAGACATCGCCAACGAGTACGTGGAAGCCTTCTGCGCGCTCTACGAACCCAATGCCTACATGGATCGGGTCTACAGCTACTACCTGAAAATGGGTGCCCCCCGCTGGAAAGCTGCCGCAAAGCTTCCGACGTGGATTGATATCAAGGCTTTGAGCACCGTGGTCTGGCGTCAGGGGATCAAACGCGATACCCGCAGTCGTTTCTGGAAATACATGTTTGGGATGGCCCGCCATAACCCTGCTCTGCTGGAGCAGTTTTTGGTCGTGTTGGCCCACAACGAGCACTTCCTCGAGTACCGCTCGATCGTTCAGCAGGAAATCCGCGAGCAGCTGGAATCCTTGCCGCCTGAAGAACCCACCACTCCAAAAGAATTACAACCCGTTTAAAACTCAGTCCTGCACATAGTCCGTGCCGTCTCGGAGACACTGTTCGGCCTTCTGCAACTCTCGCCCGAGATAAAGGGCATGATCGAGAAGACTCAGCGGATGAGGCTCATCCCCCTCAGTGAGATCAATGCCGAGCTGTTTGGCTGTACGGCCGCGATAGATCGCTGAGGGCCGCCGGGGGGCATTTGCCCCGTCACAACGCAACACCTCACCGGTGTCGGAATCTCTGGCCAGCCCTTTGTCATCAATGGTGTTGCTGTAGTGCTCCAGCACCAGTTCGGCTGCATCACGATCCAGCTTGATCAGGAAATATCCGCTCGGGTCCAAGGCGATGAAACGCTGAGACAGGCGATGATCCAGGGCATCCATCGCGGCGGCGGTCGATGCCGGTGCTTCAGGGGTTGTGGTCATGCCTTCAACCTACAAAGCCAAGGCAGGAGGTTCTGCTTTGAAGGGCAGCTCCGCATTGATGGCCTCGATCTCTTCCAGCATCAGGCCGTTCACCTTCGGCAACCAGGTGCGGATCAACTGATCCATTTGGGGCTGGTACCACCGGTGCAGGCTGGCGTGAGGGCGTGCCACAAAGCCCCGGCGACGTTTGTGACTGCCACCGGCTCCAGGGTCAAAACTGGTGATGTTGTTGGCCAGGGCCCATTCAATCGGGGCGTAGTAACAGACTTCAAAGTGGAGACAATCAATTTCCTCGTTGCTGCCCCAATACCGGCCCCACAACTGACGGCCGTCCTGGACGCACATCGACATGGCGACCGGATCGTGAGGATCACCGCGGTGGGCTGAGAAGAGCACCAGCTGATCGCGGTGCAGCCGTGCCAGCGCTTCAAAAAAACCCTCCTCCAGATATTTGCTGCCCCAGGGTCCCCAGCGAGCACAGTGCTGCTCATAAAAGCGATGCATGGTCTGAAGCAGCTTCAGATCGAGCTGGTCTCCGCTGAGCGGCGTCACTGTGATTCCCGCCTTGGCTACGGCCTTGCGCTCCCGCTTGATGTTGCGGCGCTGGTTGGCATTGAAGCCCTTGAGATAGTCCTCAAAGCTCTGATCATCGCCTCGGCTCCAGAGGCTCTGCTGGTTCAGCCAAGCGGCGCAGCCTCCCGATTCCGCCAGGGGCCGCCACTGCGGATCCACATAGAGAAAATTGCAGCTGAGGATGCCGTTCTGTTCGCAGAAGCGATCAATCGCCCGCAGCAGCTCCCGTGTGAGCAGAGCCTCGTCCTCTCCAGCCCGCACATGAAAGCGATACCCCAGCACGGGGCTGACCGGGCTCATCCCAAGGAGCTTGGGGTAGTAGTGCAAGCCCAGATCAGCGGCGAGGCGCGCAAAGGTCTGGTCAAACACAAACTCGCCATAGCTGTGCCCCTTCAGGAACAGAGGGGCCACAGCAATCGGACTGTCATCCCGCCAGAGGGCCAGATGCAAGGGTTGCCAGCCTTGATCAGGGATGGTGCTGCCGGAGCTTTCCAGGGCCTCCAACCAGCTCCAGCGGTAAAAGGGGATCGCATCGTCTCCAACCAGGCTGTTCCACTGCTGCTCAGTGATCTCGTTGATGGAGCGATGCCAGCGGGCCGTGAGTGACGTCATTCAGACGGTGTCATTGGCCATCGCTGATGACCTTAACCAGAGAGAACCACGGGCTGATTAAAGGCTCAGGAAAGTTCCCTAGCGGATCCTCTCGTAGCGAAGAAGCCACTCCCCGTGACCGAGGTCCTCAACGCCATCGGACTGCCAGGCGCCCGGTTGCACCAAAGAAGCAGGCAATGGCGAATCCGTGAGTGGCAACCAGCTGAAGGGACCGCCAAGCAGCTGGGGCACCACTGTGAGCTGGAGAGCATCGACGCAGTCCGCTGCCAGCAGATCTGCGGTGAGTTGAGCGCCACCCAAAAGCACGAGCCGCTGAATCCCAGCCGCGCCCAGCGCTTGGAGCCGCTCCGGCCAGGTTGGCGCCAAAGGGAACCAACGATCAAAGCCCTGATGCATGGGTGCCGGAGCCAAGAGCCAACGCTGAAGTGGCTGGTCAAAGAACTGCCAGGTGCGCGAGAAGCCGAGCGATCGGCTGACCACCACAGCGGCCGGCTGCTGTGGTCGCCCCTCCTGCAGGCGCTGCTCCAACAACTGAGGGTTACGGATCAAGCAGGTGCACTGATGGGCGCGCAAGGTCCCAGCGCCAATCAGGCAGGCATCTGCCCAAGCCAGTGCCTGCTCCAAAGCACGCCGGTCTCCGGCTCCACCCAGCTGGGCCGCACCGCCTTGAGGCGGTGCCAAGCGGCCGTCGAGGCTGATGGCCAGCACCAGCCGGACCGTGGGGCATTGAGAGGTGGGGCGTTGGGGCGTCAAGCCGTCAGTCAGACGGCCGCCACTGCATCGAGGGCAGCCGGTGACATCTCCAACTGCGGTGCTTCGGCATAGACCTCAGCCGCATTGTTCGGACTTTCCTGCAGCCGCACCTTGTGAAGGCTGGCACCAATCGCCTTGATCGGGCTGGAGAGACGATCGGTGATGTGCAAAGCGATGTTCTCAGCTGTGGGCACACACTCTTCGAAGAACGGCACGTCCTTGTTGAGGAAGGTGTGATCGAAAGGCTCCACCACCAGATCATCCACGAGGCGTTGCAGGGCGGACAGATCGCAGACCATGCCGGTGCGGGGATCAATCTCACCGCGCACGGTCACATCCACCAGATAGTTGTGGCCATGGCCATGGGGGCGGGCGCACTTGCCGTAGATCGCTTCGTTTTCCTCCTGGCTGAGCTCCGGGCGAGCCAGGCGGTGGGCAGCAGCGAAGTGAGTGCGGATGGTGAGGAAGGCGTCCATGGGATGTCCGAGATAGTCGGCCCAAAGGCCCGGTTGTTCGTAGAGGCGCAGAGCCGTAATCGGCAGATGCGGGCTGAGGCGCTGCCAAATCACCCGCACCAGGGCCTCAGTGGTGGGGAGACAGCCGGAAGGACCGGAAACATCGAATTCCGGCCAGGCCTCATTGAGGAAGCGGAAGTCGAGCTGGCCGGTGACCTCGTTACGAATGGCGTGCTTCACCTCCGAGAGGTTGAGCACCATGCCGTCGGCATCCAGTCCGCCGGCCATGGACACGATCAGTTCGTAGTTGTGACCATGGCCTGGAGCCAAGGCGCAGGGCCCAAAACGGGCGGCGTTGTCATCGGCGGATAACTCCGGCAGCCAATAGCGATGGCTGGCGCTGAAACAGGCCCGCCGGGTAATGACACAGCCACGACCTTGGCCGTGCCGCGCTGGTGACTTCGTTTCAGTCATGTGACGTTCCGGCCGCCAGGCATCCTAATGAGCTAATGCCGATTCCGAGTCATGGCGGATTCCACCCCCACCCTTAAGCAGCGACTGGGCGGGCGCAGCCTGTACCTGGTGGGAATGATGGGCAGCGGCAAGACCAGCACCGGACGGCCCCTGGCCGAACGCCTGGGTTACGGCTTTGTCGATGCTGATGCTGTGATCGAACAGGCAGCAGGCTGCAGCATCCCGGAGATCTTTGAGCGGGATGGCGAAGCAGGCTTCCGCAGCCTGGAAAGCCAGGTGCTGAATGCCATCAGTCAGCGCCACTCACTGGTGGTGGCCACCGGTGGCGGTGTGGTGACCGAACCGGAGAACTGGGGGGTGCTGCACAGCGGCATCGTGATCTGGCTCGATGTGGTCCCCGACCAGTTGATGCAACGTCTTAAAGCCGACAGCACGGTGCGTCCGCTGTTGCAGACCGCCGATCCAGAAGCCGACCTGAAGGCGCTGCTGAACAAGCGACAGCACCTTTACGCCGAAGCCGATCTCACGGTGGTGATCAACGACGAGACCCCGGACGTGGTCGCCGATGGGATTCTGCAGCTGCTTCCGAGCCTGCTGAAAGATCCGAGCCAACGCCGCACCGACTGAAATCAAGCCGTTGGCGGCTCCAGCCGTACTGCAAACCACTGCAAGGTCAGACCGGGGCTGATCTCCAGATCGCAGGCCGTGTCGATCAAACGCTGAGCCGCCGCTTCCACATCGGGTTGATCCGCGAGATCGGCCGGCAGCTGATCGAGCCTGCGCAACCAACCGCTCAGCCATGTCAACGTGTCGGCAGCGCTGAGCAGCTTCTCCGGCTTGCCGGGCTCCAGCACCACATAGTCATCAAGGGCACGGATCAGGGGATCAGACATGGAACGGGGGTTTTGGATGCTGCTGATCAGCCTCACCATCCTGCTCAGTGGCGGCCCCGCCTGGGCTCAAGGCAGCCTTGAGCAGCGGCTGAACAGTTGGCCCGACTGGAGCCTTCCAGCACCATTGCCGCGGCCCTCGAATCGGGACGACCTGGTTTATCCCGACTGGTTTGACGGGCTCTGGCAAGTGGAAAGCATTGATCTGGATGCCCCTGGCGATCCAGCTCTGCGCCATCAGGCACGGTTCAAGGCCGACCGACGCGGTCGCCTGATCGGCGATCGAAGCTTCAATGCCACAGCCATTGGCCGAGCCCTGCTCGGGGAGCAGCTGCTGGGGGTCGAGGAAGACCCCGACTCCGCCAATCGCCAGATCGCTCGACTGAAAGGCGACCTGTTCCTGGAGACAACGGTGACGGGCCGCCGCCAAGAGAGCCCGAGCCCTGAGACTTTTCTTGCAGACGAACTGGTGCTGCAAATCTTGCATGCCCCAGGACCTCCGCGGTTGAGCAGAATCGAAACCCTCAGCCGCTACAACCGCTGCGGCAAAGACATCTGCGCTGAGCAGTGGCAAGGGCGCTATGCCTCCCCAGGGGAAAGCCTGCGGGATCAGGCCATTGCTCAGCACCACTACAAACTGCGCTTCACACCTCTTCCAGCGTCCGCTCCATCAATTTGAGTTCGAGCTGGTCACGCCATTGGAATAGGGGCTGCAGCTTGGGGTGATCGCTCAACCCGGGCACACCCTTGCCAGCCAGGGCCGAACCCGCTGAGGGGGGAAATCGAAGCAGCGACAGCTGGGCTGCCACGGCGATATCGGCCAAGGTGAGGCTATCGCCGACCAACCAGGGGCTGGCCTGCACCGAGGCGGCGAGCTGCTCAAGGCTGGCAAGAAGCTCGGTGCGTTCGTTCTGGTTGACCAGCTCGGTGATGTTGCTGACCCAACCGCCGGGGATCACACCCATCACCGAACGCACGGGATCGGGAAGATCGTCGGGCAGCAGTGCAACACGTAGCTCTGGGTCTAATGCCGCGGCCTGCACCAAAGACGAGCGACCGGCCATCGCCAAGGTGGTATCGGCCCAGTCCTCCAACAGATGCACCTGGGCAACCTGACGTGGATCAGCCGGCAGCAAAGCAGGGTCGGGCTCACGTCGATTCAGGTGCAGCGCAATGGCACTGGAGTCGGCAATCACTTGCTCCCCATCCACCAGCACAGGCACCTGCCGTTGCCCGGACAGCCGGAACACGGCCACCTGGCCAACGCCAGGGGTCACCTCCACGGTGCGGAAACTCAGCCCTTTGGCCTGCAACACCATCCGCACCTTGAGGCAGAAGGCGGAATGGCGGAATTGATGCAGCTCCAGCATGTCCAAAACAGCCATAGGCCCGGCAGAGTAGCCAGCACATTCCGAAGCTCGCCAGAACCATGCGGGAGTTTTGCCCAATTTCAGGGCTACGAATCCCCCATCTGGGTAGGCAATAAAAATCCCGCCATTGCTGACGGGGTGAAGTCAGCTCGCAGTTCTACCAATTCACAAAGCCACGTCGCCCGCCACCGTTGCCCCAGGCACCTGAACCGTTGCGCCAGCCACCACCACCGGCGTTAGCGAAACCACCACTTGAATTAGCGAAACCGCCACCATTGCGCCAGCCACCGCCATTGGCCCAGCCACGTCCGCGACCGTTACCCCAAGCAGCGATATCCAGCGGTTTGTGCAGCTTTGCATTCAACAGGTGCGACCAGCCGTCGTCACTCCGTGCAGCAGCAATGCGTTGCTCGATGCTGTTGTCAGCTTTTTGAACTGAATATGTTCCGGCCTCAGTGGCGCCAACACTGCTCCAGGTGCTGAGCAGGATCAGTGTTCCAAGAAGGGTGGTTGGCTTCATTAGGCCCATTGAGCAGCTGAATTTCTGAAGTACTAGCCATAGTGGAAGCGGCGGGTCATGTGTCAGACGTGACTGCTTGAAGTGTTCCCCGATCTGGTCAAGCAATAAAAATCCCCGCCATCGCTGACGGGGTGGCTTGTATGTGAGGTCTTGTCGAGAGATGGATGGCGACAATCGTGTCGCCTCTTGGCTTATTTACGATCGATCTTGTAGTGCTTTCGCCCAAAAAAACACTTTTTTGCTAGCCAATGGCAAGATCGACGGCCCTGGATAGGGTGAGGCCAAAAACGTCTAGAACAACAAATCCATTTAAAAGTCTTACCGCTTTCGAGGGGGCAGTCTTGCATGAATCTTGCGAGTAATCAAAACAAACTTCGGCCGCAAAAAAGAAATATTCCATGGCTCCAGGTGCATCATAGACCAGAATGGCAGGAGGTAAATTCCTAATCGAACGACCTTCATTGATGCGCCAATACCACCACGAAAAGCAGATCAAAATTATGGGTATAAATAGAAGAAGTTCAACAATTAAAAGGACTGGGCTTTTGATCGGGGCAACAAGAAGTAAATTCATGATAACAAGCTCTAAAATCCAGCACACTGAGAGAAATATTGCCAATATATCGACGCCTTTTCTCACTCCCTTGTTCGCCAAATTCAAGACAATAAGGATAAATGTGTAGCCAAAAAATATGGCGCCAATTGGCTGCATATGGTTGGTAAGGGCGTCCAGAAAAGCATGTGCAACTTCTAGGAAGTTTTTTATTGCTCCTTCTTCTACTGCCTCGAGGTTGAGGTTTCGATCGAATTGTTCGGTAAAAATAAATGTAGCGAGTAATACGTAGATTTCTGCTGGTTTTTTGATTCGCTGAAGAAATGTCATGTCTCTGCAGTCGTCTTCACAATCTTACTGACAAAGCCTGAGGTGTCTCCAGTTGCCTTGGAGAGTACTGCGCCTAAAAGCAGGTGTTTGTTCGAGAAGGACTCACCCAGAGAATGGAAGGATTGGGCTGAGATCACATTCTCTCGCATCTGAGTTGAGGCTCTCCCCCAGGTGCCAACCAAGCAGCCTGCCCTGCTCGTCCCGATCATTTCTTCAGTGGGTCAGCCTCCAACTTGATGCGCTGCTTTTCAGCGGCTTCAGGGTTGCTTTCAGCCCATGCCTTCATGCCAGGGTTTGCCTCCAAGTAGGCGCTCCAGTCGCACTCGAACGCAACAAGCCTCTTGGAGCATTTAGGGCGCTTCGCTTCAGCCTCTATGGCTCGCCAATTGTCTTCAGCATGCTCGCAACTGGAGTTCCAACCTTCTTGAGGAGCGACTGAAGGGCAGGTAGAGGTTTGCTCGACCTCGACGGTGGCACCAAGACGCAGGATTCCAACCTGCAGCTCGTCCTTCCAGAAGTTGTAGTTGTTTCCGCAGCGCCAGGTGGACTTGCCAGCAACCAGCGGTTCGTGGTGACCTCCGCCAAGTCCAACCCAGTCGCAGTAGACGCGCTGGCATTTGCCTTCGCCGACATAGGCGTGATTTTCAGGGCACTTGTTGCCGAGGTACTCAGGGGTTCCAGCCTGAGCCTCTACACAGCCGCGATAGTCGGCGGCTTGAAGACAGAGCTGGTGGATTTCAGGGGCGACATCACCAGCAGCAGTTACAGGAATTGCTCCAGCAATCAGAGCAATGGTTGCGAGAGCGGCGCGAATCATGAGCCAATTGTGGTCTCAAACCGTTTCTGGTGCCCAGCCCACTTACTTCTGCCACGTCGACGCCCAAAGCGTGCATCACTACTTCAGGCGCTCACCCTGCTGCAGTTGCTTTTGTCTGAGGTTGCATCGCATCAGATCTTCCAACAGAAATTTCCAGGCCCTAATTACATACACACCAGGACGCTGATTCCCCCCATACCCCCTTCGTTCTAGAGCTCAGCAGAGGCTCCCTCCCCAACAAGGCTCCACTTGTTGCCAGCCAACGCGATGCAACTCCTTCCAGAGCTGCTCTGCAGCGTCCCTGCGCAGATGCACACGTGTCTTGAGGAGTGGTGGTTCTTCCGGTATGGGTATCCCCGTGTCGAAAAAGACCTTTGGATCTCTGATCCAGCTCTTCTTATCCCGGTGAAACCGCTTCGTTTCTTTGGTCGCCGGATCTTGGATGAAGCCCTCTGACCCAAAAACTCTGATTTAGTTCATATGTACCAAGCTATTGCAGGTCACATCAATAGATCGAGCCAGCCTGTCCAAGGCGTTGGATAAAACATGTCCAATAACCCCGCAGATGCACTGCAATTACAAGAGATCTAGAAGTCTCAGGCAAACTCCCTCACGGTTTTTTGAGCCGAATAAACTCCACGCATCCAAGGCATCTCTTGCTGAACACCGGTCCGTTATGGATCTGTGCTGCGTCAGCAGCCTCTGCCCAAGAATTGTCTAAGCCTTCCAAACACCTCCAAAAACGTTGCAATAACTAGATATGAGAGAGTTTTTCCTCAACGTCTCCCGTTACCCCCGCTACTTGGTGGCCTTCACCCTCGGGGTGATGAATTCCGTCGCCGAACCCCTAGTCGCACGCCGGAGCAATCCCGTCACAGCCGTCGCCTTGATCGGCGCCCTGATCAGCGGGGGAATCAGCCTCATACTTGTGCTGCGTGCCATGGTGAATTCAGCACCGATGGCGTGATGGCACAGGGGCGTCGAGTGGAGCGGGTTGCCGCGCTGATCCGCAAAGAAGTCAGCGAACTATTGATCAATGGCATTCGGGATGAACGGGTGCACCAGGGCATGGTGAGCATCACCGAAGTGGAGGTGTCCGGCGATCTGCAGCACTGCAAGATCTTTGTGAGCGTGTTCGGAGAGGCCCAGGAGCGCGCACAGGTGCTCGAAGGCCTTCAGGCCGCCAGCGGTTTCCTGCGGGGAGAACTGGGGCGGCGGCTGCAGATGCGCCGCTCCCCCGAGGTGGTGTTCCAACTTGACCGCGGCCTGGAACGCGGTACCTCCATGCTGGGGCTGCTGAATCGCCTCGAGGATGAACGGCAGCAGCGAGGTGAGGTTCCACCGGGGAGTGATGAACACCCCAGCGAGTAGCAACCTGCGTCGCCAGGTGGCTGAGCTGCTGGTGCTGCGGGCCAGTGGTCATCTCAGCGACCACCAGCGCCGTTACCCGCAATGGGAACTGCCCAACGGCACACTTCAGCGTCTGCTTCAGGAAGGTGTCGGCGGCGTGATTCTGCTGGGGGGCAGCGCCGTGGAGCTGCAGCAACGCACCCAGCAACTGCAGGGGTGGAGTAGCCAGCGGTTGCTGTTCTGCGCAGACGTGGAGGAGGGCGTGGGCCAACGCTTCGAGGGCGCCAGCTGGCTGGTGCCGCCCCTGGCCCTTGGACGCCTCTACCGGGGCGACCCCGAGCTGGCCATGGCACTAAGCGAACGCTACGGCCGCTGCACCGGCGAACAGGCTCGCCGCTGCGGCCTGAACTGGGTGCTGGGACCGGTGTGCGACGTCAACAACAACCCCGCCAACCCCGTCATCAATGTGCGGGCCTGGGGGGAGGATCCCAGCAGTGCGGGCGCCCTGGCCGTGGCTTTTCAGCGGGGGCTATCGCAGGCCGATGTGCTCGGTTGCGCCAAGCACTTTCCCGGCCACGGCGACACCGCCAGCGACTCCCATCTCGACCTGCCGGTGTTGCCCCACAGCCGCGAACGGCTGGAACAGGTGGAACTGCCCCCATTCCGTGCCGCCATTGCCGCCGGCATTGACAGCGTGATGACGGCCCACCTGTTGCTGCCGGAACTGGATCCAGAGCAGCCCGCCACCCTCTCCAAGGCCGTCCTCACCGATCTGCTGCGGCGCAAGATGGGGTTCAACGGTCTGGTCGTGACCGATGCCCTGGTGATGGAAGCGATCAGCGCACGGCATGGCGCAGCAGAAGCGGCCGTGCTGGCCTTTGACGCCGGAGCCGACCTGATCCTGATGCCGGCGGATGCAGATGCCGCGATCGATGGCCTCTGCGCTGGCTTCAACAGCGGACGACTGCCCCTCGAGCGGTTGGAGGAGAGCCGTCAGCGCCGTGCCCATGCTCTGCAATCAATCCCTATCAGCGCCCCTTCAGGGCCAATTGTCACGGCAGCCGACCAGGCCCTGGAAGCGGAGCTGGTGCGCCACAGCGTCACCATCCGCGATGCAGTGGTGCGGGCTGACGCAGGGATCAACCTGGTGCGGGTGGATTCACTGTTACCAAGCGCAGCCGCCCTCAGCGGCTGGTCACCGGCCCTGCGCATTCCCGAAACCCAAGGATTTCGCTCGGTGGTGCTGCATGGAGAAGGCCTGTCGCCCTGGAGCGGCCAGCCGGAGGCACCCCTTGCGCTGGAAGGCCTGGGGAATGGCCCGGTGATGCTGCAACTCTTCCTGCGGGGCAACCCCTTCCGCGCTGGGCGTGACGCTCAGGAGCCCTGGGCTGCAGCCATCCAACAACTGGTCACCCTCAACCGACTGGCCGGGGTCGTGATCTACGGCAGCCCCTACCTCTGGGAGAGCCTTCAGCCCATTCTGCCCAGCGGTTGTCCGGCCGCCTATTCCGCTGGCCAGATGCAGGAGGCCCAGCGCCAGGTGCTCACCGCGCTGTTTCCCACCAGTTCGCCGGCTAGCGGAGGCGGTGCATTCACCGACTGACCACATCCAATCAACCGCACGGACCAACCGCATCTAACCTCTCGCCAACTTCCAGCCGGCCGGCCATGCTCAGCCTCTCGATGATCGTGCGCGATGAAGAGGCGCGTCTCGGGGAGTGTCTGCGCTCCGTGCAGGGCTTTGCCGACGAGCTGGTGGTGGTCGACACCGGCTCCAGCGATGCCACGGTGGCCATTGCCGAAGCCGCCGGAGCCAGGGTTGAACGCATCACCTGGCCTGGGGACTTCGCCCCGGCCCGTAACCAGGCCATGGAATTCCTTAACGGTGACTGGGTGCTGGTGCTGGATGCCGATGAACAGCTGCGCCCCGAGGCCATCCCCGCCCTGAAGGCTCTGATGGCCCAGCCCGATGTGCTGGTGATCAACCTGCTGCGCTACGAGGTGGGAGCCGCCATAGCGCCCTATTCCAGCGTCAGTCGCCTGTTCCGCCGCCACCCCTCAATCCAGTGGAGTCGGCCTTATCACTCGATGATCGACGACAGCGTTCGCGCCCTGCTGGAGACGGAACCCCAATGGCGCATCGCCGATTGCAGTGAACCTGCGATCCTCCACGACGGCTACAGACCGGAGCTGCTGGAGGGCAGCGACAAGGCGGATCGGCTGCGGCAGGCCATGGAAGACGACCTGCGGGACCGCCCCGGTGATCCTTACGCCAGCGCCAAGCTCGGGGGTCTGTTGATCAGTGAAGGCAAGACCGACGACGCCATTCCCCTACTTCAAGCGGGACTCCAACACTGTGATGGGGGCAGTGCCGAACGCTATGAGCTGCTGCTGCACCTGGGATTGGCCCTGACCCCCAGCGATCCCGCCCAAGCGGTGCGCTGCTACCGGCAAGCGCTGGAGATTCCCCTCGACACCCGGGTGAGTCTGGGAGCCCGACTCAACCTGGCGGCCCGACTGATGGAACAGGGCGACCTTGAGGAAGCCATCAGCCTCACCCAAACCGCCGCCCAGCGCGCCCCGGAAGTGGCCCTGGCCTGGTACAACCTGGGGCTGATGCAACGACGGCGCGGTGACCTCGCTGCGGCCCTCGAGGCCTACGGGCGCGCCCTCGGCCTGGATCCCAACAACGCCGCGTGCCATCAGAACAACGCGGTGGCGCAATTGCTGGGCGGCAACATCGATGCGGCCCGCAGCAGCTTCATCCGCGCCATCAGCCTGCTTCAGGCGCAGGGGCAGTCCGACGCGGCCGACGCGCTCCGGGAGAAAGTGCAGGGGGTCGTGAAGCTGAACGGGGAGGCTGTCGCTTGAGCCATCCCTTGAAGAGCCGAACGGTGATCGTCACCCGCGCGGCCGACCAGCAGGGGGCCGCGCGTCAGCTGCTGGAGCAGCGAGGTGCCACGGTGCTGGACCTTCCGGCCCTGGTGATCGGACCACCCGACCACTGGGGCCCACTGGATGACGCCCTTGAGGAGCTGGACAGCTTTCACTGGCTGGTGTTCTCCAGTGCCAATGGCGTGCAGGCCGTGGAGCAGCGGCTGCAACGCATCGGGCGTTGCCTGGCCCGGCGCCCCGCCAGCCTCAAGATTGCGGCGGTGGGCCGCAAGACGGCGCAAGTGCTGGAGAACCTTGGGGCTGCAGCGGATTTTGTGCCCCCAAGCTTCGTGGCCGACAGCTTGATCGATCACTTCCCAGTGTCGGGCTGGGGCCTCAAGATGCTGTTGCCACGAGTGCAAAGCGGTGGTCGCACCCTGCTGGCGGATGCCTTCGGCGAGGCCGGAGTGCGGGTGGTGGAGGTGGCGGCCTACGAATCCGGATGCCCCTCCTCGATGCCGGACCCAACAGCAGCCGCCTTGGACGAGGGCAGCGTCGATGCCATCGCCTTCAGCAGCGGCAAGACGGCGGAGCACACCGCTCAGCTACTGGAGCAACGCTTCGGCCCAGGGTGGACCAATCGACTGGAGGGAGTGAAAGTGATTTCGATCGGCCCCCAGACCAGCCGCAGCTGCCTGCAATGCTTCGGGCGGGTGGATTCCGAGGCCGACCCCCACGATCTCGAGGGACTGGCCGACGCCTGTGCTCAGGCGATGCAAAAGTCCTGAGGTTCGTCGTTCAGCGACAGGCGGATGCAGCCGCTCACCATATCGATGCTGAGCACCGACCATCCCGTCGGCAGAACCAGCGGAGCGTCATCCTCGCAGCGGCCATCGGCACCCACACAGATCACACCGCTGACGCTGGCGGTGGTCACCATGGCGCGTTTCTGGTTGCCCACCATCAGAACTCCCGTCACTATCGGGGTGATGACGGACGTGCCTTCCTGAACATCCGCACCGGACAGTGGACCGAAGGGATCGACCCGTCCACCAGGGGCAGCCTGCTGCACCTCCTCGGCCGAGGGCAATGGGGTCAGGCCGATGGCAAGAGCTGCGGGAGCAGACGCTTCCGGCAACGGCGAAGGCTGCACTGGAGCCGATGGCAGTGCTGTGACCGTTGGCGTTTCACCACCACAGCCCGCCACTGACACCAACACAACTACGGGAAGGAACCAGCGCTCAGCCGCCTGCTTCCACCAGGTCACGGAAACGGTCAAGATTGGCCTGGAGCTCCTTGGTCACGATGCCCCCCAGGATGCTGGGTTCCATTAACGGTGCCAAGACCCGCGGCAATTCGTAGGCCACGCTCAACTTGACCACCGTGCGGTCGTCAGCTTCGGGATAAAAGCGCACCGCCCCCTTGGTGGGCAGTCCCCCCACGGATTCCCAATGCAGTTGCTGGGCTTCGACCCGCTGCGTGATCCGGGCTTTCCAGCTGAAGCGAAAGCCCTGAGCCGCCAGGGTCCAATCGGTGAGATCGGGATCCTCCAGGGGCTTGACCGACTCAATCCAACGCATCCAGCGGGGCATCGCTTCGAGATCACTCCAGACCTCCCAGACCTTGGCGGCCGATGCCTGCACCTCGGTGGTGACCGTGTGTTCGAGCCAGCGTCCCATCAGGCCACCGCCGCGTTGGTGGCCAGCTTCACAGGCCGATCAAGGATGGCCGCCGCTGCCAGATGACCGCTCATCGTGGCTCCCTCCATCGAATCGATGTAGTCCTGGCGGGTGTAGCTGCCGGCAAGGAAGAAATTAGAGATCGGTGTGCGCTGTTCAGGGCGGTAGGGCTCCATGCCTGGGGCTTCCCGATACAACGACTGGGCCAGCTTCACCACGTTGCTCCAGGTGAGCTTGAGGTTGCGGGCTGAGGGGAACAGCTCTCGCACTTGACGGTCGGTGTGAGCCACGATCTCGTCCACAGACTTGGGAATCCAGGGATCCCCTGGAGTCAGCACACATTGCAGCAGGGATCCTTCTCCTTCCTTGCGGTAGTCCTCCGGGCTGGCCAATGCCAGATCAGCGAAGCAGCTGAAATCAGCATCAGCGGTGTACAGCAGATTGTTCAGACCTGTAGGTGTCGCCACATCCCGACGCTGGGCCTCGTGGGAATCCCCCAACTCGGTCACCCAGCCGTCGTAGCGGAGCTGAACCGTGGCCACCGGCACGGCCTCTAGCTGATGAATTGCCTCGAACTGGGGGTAGCGGTTCCAAGCTTCGGGCAGCAACTTCTGAATCCCCGGCACATCACACGCCGCCAAATAGACATCGGCTTCAACACGGACATCACCCTCAGGCGTTCCCAGCTGGAGGCCGGTGATCTCGGGCGCCTCACCCTCGCTGAATTCCACCTGCTTCACCCGGTGGCGCAGATGCAACTTGCCGCCACGCTGCTGGATGTAGTCGAAAATCGGGCCCGTGAGCCAGCGGTGGGGGGATCCCTTCAGCAGGTTGAGCTTGGAAGCTTCAGTCTTGGCCGCAAACATCATGAAGATGGTCAGCATGCAGCGGGCGGAGATGGCCTCGCAGTCGATGAAACCCAGGGCGTAGGCGACGGGGTTCCACATCCGCCGGATGCTTTCAGGGCTGCCGCCATGGCCCACAAACCAATCCTGGAAGCTGACGGAGTCGAGAGCACGAATGGTGCGCATCGCTCCCTCGTAATCCACCAAACCACGCACGATCGGGCTGGTGCCCAGGGCCAGGGCATTGCGCAACTTGTCGATCCAGCTGAGCTGCGGTGTGGTGAAGAAAGCCTTGAGGCCGTTGAACGGCGCACCGATGGGGAAGCGGAAATCCAGCTCCCGTAGATCGCCCCCCTTGTTCACGAACAGGTGCGTGTGCTGCTTGGGCAGCAGGTTCTCAAACGCCCCGACCTTGCGCATCAAGGCGAAGAGATTGGCGTAATTGAAGAAGAAGACGTGCAACCCCATCTCGATGTGGTTACCTCCCTCATCCACCCAACTGCCCACCTTTCCGCCCATGAACGGACGGGCTTCGTAGAGATTCACCTCATGGCCTGCATCCACGAGGTCAACAGCAGCGGAGAGACCGGCGAGGCCGGAACCAACGATCGCGACCCGCACAAGATCTGGTCAACTAAGGCGACTCTATGTATGAGCGTTCATAGAGTGAGAGCACGAGCCTGCGTTGACCATGACCTCCACCCCCGATACTGCGCCGGCCCATACCGCCAAAGACGGCAAGGGCATCCTGATCACCGAACCGGCGATGCAGCAGCTGGCCAAGCTGTGTGGCGAACAGGGTGACAACCAGGTGCTGCGCGTCGGAGTCCGCTCCGGCGGCTGCAGCGGCATGAGCTACACGATGGATTTCGTGTCCGCCGCCGACACCCTCGACGACGACGAGACCTACGAGTATGTGGCCTCTAATGGCCAGAGCTTCCGGGTGATCTGCGATCCGAAGAGCCTGCTCTACATCTACGGAATGCAGCTGGACTTCAGCACAGCCCTCATTGGTGGTGGATTTAACTTCACCAACCCCAACGCGAGCCAAACCTGTGGCTGCGGCAGTTCTTTTGCAGTGTGAGCGAAGCCACGTGGGACTCTGAGGGGAGATCACTGCCCTCTCCCCGTTGATGGAGACTTCCCAGGACAGCCTGTTTGAGCAGGCTATGGCCCGATACCAGAGCGGCGCCGCTGCCGAAGAGGTGCTGCCTGATTTCGCCCAGATCGTTGAAGCCGCCCCCCGCCAGTCGGCGGGGTGGACCTGTCTGGCCTGGCTGCAGCTGCTCTGCGATCAGCCGGAGGAAGCGCTGCGATCAGCACGCTTCGCCGTGAAGCTCAACGGCCAGGACCCGCAGGCCAGGATCAATTTGAGCCTGGCCTTGCTGGAGACGCAATCCAAGGGCGTGCGGGACCACATCCAGGTGGTGCAGCAAGTGATGACCCTTGCCCCGGAGGTGTCCAGCGAACTCAAGGCCTCAATCACCGATGGCCTCGAGCGCAAACCAGGCTGGAAGGCTCTCGAGAAAGTGAAAGCCTGGCTTGAACTCTGATTGCAACAACCCGCCCTCCAAAAGCCCGGTCACGCGCACTGCCTGCATGACAGCCCTGCATGACAGCCCCTGCATGACAGCCACCTGGACCATCACCCGACTGCGGTCCCAACACGCCAACGGCATTCCGGATCCGAATAGGTGGATTTAGTGAGAGAGAACCCCGCAATGGCACGCATCCTTCTGCTGAGCAATGGCCACGGCGAAGACCTCTCCGGCGCCCTGCTAGCCCAAGAACTTCAGCAGCAAGGGCACAGCGTGCAGGCGCTCCCCCTGGCGGGACTCGGCAGCGCCTACCGCAAGGCCGGCGTGCCGCTGCTGGGACGCAGTCATGAATTCAGCACCGGCGGCATCGGCTACACCAGCCTTCAGGGTCGCCTGACAGAACTGCTGCAGGGACAGGTGCTGTATCTACTCAAACGACTGATTCGTCTGCTGCGTCACCGGCATCGCTTTGATCTGATCCTGGTGGTGGGGGATGTGATCCCGGTGATCGCGGCATGGCTCAGTCACCGCCCCGTTGCGACATACCTGGTGGCCTACTCCAGCCACTACGAAGGGCAGCTGCGCCTGCCCTGGCCCTGCGCCGCTCTGCTGAAAAGCAAACGGTTCAAGGCCGTTTACAGCCGCGATCAACGCACCGCTGAGGATCTCAGTCACCAACTGCATCGACCAGTGACCTTCCTGGGCAATCCGTTCATGGATTCAGTGCTGACTGCGGCACCCACAGCGCCAGCCAGCGGTCAGCACATCGGTCTGGTGCCCGGCAGCCGCCGACCGGAACTGGAGCAGAACCTGCAGCTGCTGCTGCAGCTGATGGAGCTGCTCCCCACCACACCACCCTGCAGCGTGGATCTGGCCTTGGTGCCAAGTCTGGATGACGTCAGCCTGCAGCGACTGAGCAACAGGATCGGCTGGCGGTTGACGAACGGCGTGCTGCAGCGCGATGGAGCCGTGTCGATCAACGTGCGCCGCGGAGCGTTCAAGGCCGTACTGCAGAACAGCGATCTGGTGATCGGCATGGCGGGCACCGCCATCGAGCAAGCCGTTGGACTGGCCAAACCGGTGCTGCAGGTACCAGGCCAGGGGCCGCAATTCACCGCGGCGTTCGCAGAAGCCCAGCGGCGCCTGCTGGGCCCCACCGTGTTCTGCGCCCCCGGGGAGAGCGGTAGCCGTGAGGCCCTCAAGGCCACAGCAGAGTTGGCCTTGGCGCTGCTGGATCGCTTCCGAGGGGATCCAATCTTTCAGCAGCAATGCCGAGTGGAAGCAAAACGACGCCTCGGGGAGGCAGGCGGAGGCCAGAGAATGGCGGCAGCCATCAGTGCACTGCTGCCATGAGTGCCCCTTCAGAACCGGCCTGGAAACGCTGGCTGGACCGCCTGCTGATGGTGAACGTGCTGTTTGTGTTTGTCGGAGCTGGGGTCTTTGCGGTTGCGGTGGTGGGCCAAAGCCAAGGGGATGACTGGCTCATGGACCGGGTTCAGGTGCTGTGGCAACCCCTCTTCGCACCGGCCATCAGCCTGCTGATCATGGCGGCCCTGGTGAGCGGCATCTTCAGCTGGTGGCAGCGGCGAGTGCTGAAGTCAGATCGGGGTAACGGAAGCTGAAGTTCATGGTGTCCAGCCGCTCCGAAGCGACCTGCTGGCCCTCTAGCACTACCTTGGCGCCATCCCCCAGGAGCACCTGGAGCACCGGTCCAGGGACCGGCAGCAGGCTGGGGCGTCCCAGGCTGCGTCCCAGCTGCTTGCTGAAGGCCGCCATCGAAACCGGCTCCGGAGCAACGGCATTGATCACGCCACTCCAGCTCTCATCCGCGAGGGATTGAAGGATCAGAGCACAGAGGTCACTGCGATGGATCCAGCTCATCCACTGCCGGCCACTGCCGATCGGACCGCCGAAGCCCGTGCGGAACACCGGCAGCATTTTCCCGAGCGCGCCGCCATCGGCGGCCAGCACAATGCCGATCCGCAGGGTCACTTGCCGCACGGAGGACGGAACCGCCGCTGCAGCCTCTTCCCAGCGTTGGCAGAGGCTGGCGAGAAAATCGTTGCCCGGTTTGCTCGATTCGAGAAAACGCTGCTCCAGGCTGGAGCCGTAGAAACCAACCGCCGAAGCGTTGACAAGCACCTTTGGCGGAGTTGCACAGGCCTCGATCGCTTTCACCAGCTGGGAGGTCGTCTCCAGACGGCTGGTTTCCAGGAGCTGCCGGTGGGCCGGGGTCCAACGCTTCTCAGCAATCGGTTCCCCCGCCAGGTTGACCACCGCATCGGCCTGGTTGAGGGCATCCAACAAACCGGCATCGGCCCAGGTGCTGCTGCTGGAGGGGTCGAGCTGCATCCAGATCAGTCGCCCATCCGCCCGTTCAGTGTTGTAACCACGGGCCAGCCGACGGCTGACCACGGTGAGCTGATGGCCGGCCTGGAGCAGGAGCGGCAGAAGCTCACGGCCAACGAAACCAGTGCAGCCGAACAGCAGCAGACGCATGAAAGCGAGGGTGGGGCGGCTGGGAGGCTAAGGGGTTCGTCGGCGATTGGTTTTAGCCTGGTGCCATCACCATTTCTTGTCATGGCCGAATCCGACGCCGCTGCCCCCGCCAAGGCCAAGCCTGCTGCGCTGCGGAAAGGTGCGTTGGTCAGGGTGAACAAGGCCGCCTACAGCGCCAGCCTTGAAGCCGCTGCCAGCGACCCGACGGCACCGGATTACATCTTCGAAGGCCCCGGAGAGCTGCTGTTGGTCAAAGGGGACTACGGCCAGGTGCGTTGGAACCGTCCGGTGCCCGATGTGTGGTTGCGGATGGATCAGCTGGAAGCCTGCTCCTGATCCCGCTCTTGATTGGAGGCGGGGTCCAGGGCTTCCTCCACGGCCGTGACGGCCGCAGGGACGGAATTCATGGCCGAGGGGATGCGCCAAACGGCCCCCGACAGCACGCCGCTGAGATCCCCCAGGGCCGCCAGAACGGGATTCGAGACGCTTGCCCCATCAGCAGCGGCGGCAGCCTGCCAGGGATTCCAGCCCGCCAGGTTGACCACACTGCGGTAAGCCGCTGGCCAGGGGTTATCGGGCAACAGGCGTTGCAAGGCCTCGAACTGTTCCGACGCCTGCCCCGGACGGTTTTCCAGCACCGCCAGCAGAGCCAGGCTCCAACGCGGCTGAACCGCCTCCGGATCGTTGGCCAAGGCCTCTAGGGCCCTTGAGCGCACGGGCTCCCGATAGCTGAAATGACCATCGAGCATGTGCTCCCGCCCCACCGCTGCGAACACCGGATCCAGCCCCACCGGCCCGGCCGCCAGCCCGGCGGCGAGACTTGGGAAGCGCTCGGCAAAGGATGGGCCTGAAATGGGGTGCGTCGTGCTGCGACGCCAGAGGGAATAACTGCCCCCCCTGGGACGCTGAAACTGATCCACCAGATCAAACACACCGCTGCTGCGCACGGCTTGATCCAAGCGCCGTGCAGCCTTGCGCACCGATCCCTGGTTCCCTTCCGCCAGCACAACCCATTCCGACCGCGCCAACACAGGCTCACGGTCCCGGCGGCTTCCACCCAACTGGCGTCCGACGGTCTGCCCCCCATGGCGACGGCCGTAGAAGCTGACGTTGTGCTGGTTGAGATCAGACGTGCTGGGCACCACGATCAAGGTGGCAGGAGGGTTGCTGGGATCCGCACCGCCTGCTGCTTGCACCAGAGCCTCCACCGGTCCGCGGGGCCGGTCCTCAAACCGATGCAGCTGATGGGCCCAACCGGCTGGGACACAGGCCAGCACGCCTGCTCCAAACAAAGGCCATACCAGCTTTGAACGCCTGGCCAGCAACCAATGGCCCCACTGCCACCACCCACGGGCCAGCAGCAATAGCAGGGAGGGAAGCAGGGGGGCGATGTAGCGGTCGCCTTTGTTGGGGCTCAAGGTGGTGAGCACCCAGGCCGCGACGAGATTGATGAGCAGCCAGCGCCAGGACCAGGCGTGATCGGTGGAAACCTGCTGGCGCTGCCAGCACCAGAGCAGCACCCCCGAAAGACCAACCAAAAGCAGCACACTGCCCAGCTGCTCTGGCAACAGCCGCGGGTACCACAGCCAACTGGCCAGGCTGAGCACGCCGGGATCCCCTTCCCGGGCCGCCGACTCGAACACAGCCCGGTTGGTACCGCCGAGGCTGGTGATCCAGTTGTGACGCAACCAGGGGCCAACAAGCGCGGCCGTGAGGAAGGGCAACAGCAGGGCCTGACGCAACCAGGGGCCACCCCGGCGAATCGCCATCCCGGCGGCCCAGAAACCGGCGGGCACAAGCACCAGCAAGGCGCTCTGCTTCACCAGCACCGCCGCCAGAGCCGCCACGGTGCATCCCCAGGCCTGCCCCCAACGGCCACCGCTCTGGGGGTCGCACCAGACCCCGAGACGCCAGATCGCCAGGCTGCAACTGGCCACAAGGGCCATCTCAAGCACGTAATCCGTCCGCAAATCCAGGAAGGCCGGCGTCAATGCCGCCAAAAGGCAAGCGATCAGGGCCAGGCCCTCCCCCTGCAGCCGCCTCCCCCAGCCCGCCATCACGACAAGGAGCAGCCCGTGCCAGAGGCTGAGGCTCCAGGCCGCCTGCTCCGGGGCATCGCCACTCAACGCCATCACAGTGCCGTTCACCAATGAGGCCAACGGCGGAATCTTCGGGGAGAGATCCAGCAATGCCTGCCAACCCTGCCAACCGCCACCCGGCAGCAATCCCAAAGCGCGGCCGTGGTCCATGGCGCTGTTGAGGTAGTCAGCCTGATCCCAGGCGGGGACACCGGTCTGCAGCGTCCACCAAAGCCGATCCACCAGGGTTGACAGCACCCAGATCAGGGCAACCCAAGCCCAGAAACGCCAGCGCTGTTTCACACGATCTCCAACCGACGCCGCTCATCCTGGAGCCGCTTGCGTCGCTGCTTGGCCTCGCGCAGCATCTCGCGACCATCGTGGAGGTAACCATCCACGTAGCCCATGGTGTAGCGCTCCAGCTCTGCCAGAGCGTCCTCCACTTCCGAGAGGCAGTGATACAGGCTGAGGCCGAAGCCACGGGCCGAGGCCGGCGTGGGCAATGACTGGAACAGTTGTTTGACGCGTTCCATCCGGCTGCCGCTCGCCTCGAGATAACTGCAGAACGCCTCCATCAGCTCGTCGTCATAGGGATCAGCCGACAGTGCTTTGAGTTGCTTGGGGAAGGGATTGATCACCTCACCGAGCATGCGGTCGATCGGGGCGTAGACCCGCCGCAGCCACTCCACCAGAGCGTCATCAGCCGCCAACGAGCGCTCGTGGGCACGGCTGGCCCGGCGAAGATCCGCCGGCGATGCAGCACGCCCCGGCTGGGGCCGCGTGCGATCAAATGCCTTCCGGCGCTCGGCATCGCCAAGCACTTCCCAGGCGGCATTGAGGGCCAGCATCTGCTGATCGTCGCCGCCGGCATCGGGATGGTGCTGCTTCACCAGCTGGCGATAGGCCGCTTTGATTTCAGCGTTGCTGGCGGTGCTGCTGACACCAAGCACGGCATAGGGGTCGCTCACAGCTGGCCATCCCTCCGGGCGGGAAGCTGCGAAGCAGCACTGAACATTGGTGTTGAGAGATATCTCTCGCCATAACTAGCCAGCATCACCACCAGCCGTTTGCCCGCCATGGCGGGATCCTGGCCAACGCGGAGGGCCGCTGCCATGGCTGCTCCACTGCTGATGCCGTAGAGCAGACCTTCCTCCCGGGCCAGTCGCCGTCCCACCTGCATCGCCTCCTCATCGCTCACCGTGAGGATCGAATCAATCCGATCCAGTTCCAGCACCGCAGGAACAAAACCGGCCCCGATCCCCTGAATGCGGTGGGCGCCCGCCGGCCTCCCAGACAGAACGGCACTGGCCTCGGGCTCCACGGCAATCACCTGGAGCTGCGGCTGACGCTCTTTCAGCAGCCGGGCACAGCCAGTGATCGTGCCACCGGTCCCCACCCCTGCCACAAAGGCATCGATCTGGCCCTCCGTATCGCGCCAAATCTCCTCGGCCGTGGTGCGTTCATGCACGGCTGGATTGGCGGGGTTGTCGAACTGCTGGAGCAGATAGGCGTTGGGGATCTCTGCCACCAACTCCTTGGCCAGGGCAATCGCCCCATTCATGCCCTGGGCACCGTCAGTGAGCTGCAGCTCTGCGCCATAGGCCCGCAGCATCGCTCGACGCTCGGTGCTCATCGTGTCCGGCATGGTGAGAATCAGCCGGTAGCCCCGGGCCGCCGCCACCATGGCCAGGGCGATTCCGGTGTTGCCGCTGGTGGGTTCCACCAGCACTGTTTGGCCGGGAACGATCGTGCCGGCCTGCTCTGCCTCCAGCACCATGGCGCTGGCGATGCGGTCTTTGACCGAGGCCGAGGGATTGAAACTCTCCAATTTGGCCAGGATCTCGGCCTGGCAGCCGCAAGCCTGAGGCAGGCGGTTCAAGCGCACCAGGGGCGTGCCGCCGATCAGGGCCGTGATATCAGGCGCAATGCTCATGGGTGCAGCTTGCCCGCGGAACAACCATAAAAAAAGCCCTCCGCAGGGAAGGGCTTGATGTGTGTGTGAGGGAAGCTGTTCTGATGGCCCAACCAAGATCAGGCCAAGAGATCAGAACTTGAAGGTGGTCTGAACCAGGCCACCGAAGACGCCGAGGGACTTGTAGTCGCCATTGACGTTCTGGGTTTCGTCACCGAAAGGACGGCTGAGCCAGTAGATGGCTGGGGTGATCTGGATGTTGTCGGTGACCTGGAAGCTGTACCAGAGCTCCATGGCGTAACCGCCATCAGCCACAAAGCCATCCTCGACGTCGTAAACGAACTGGGGCTGACCCACGGCATAACCCAGAGCATTGCCTTCAAGAAGGACATCGTTCCAGGTGAGGCCCACCATCCAGCTGGCCATGCCGCGCTTGTTGGTGGCGTCATCCCAATCGCTATTGCCGCTCAGGAAGGACTTACCCACACCAGCGCTGATGGAAGGCATCCAACCAGAATCTTCGGGACGCCAGAAGCCATGCAGCGAGACGCTGTTGCTTTGTGCACCGGAGCGCACGCTTTCACCATCAGCGTTAGTAACGGTGCAAGGGGTGCCGAACTTGTCGCCAACGGCATACTCCGTACCGGTGCGGAACTTGGCGCCGCACTGGCCGTAGCGATAACCGGCGGCAAAGCCCCACTGCTTGTTGCCATAGGCAATCTGAGTGGTGATGTTGGCTTCAGAGTTGTCGGTCATGAAGCCACCCGTGTTGGGGTTGCTGTCATTGGCCTCACCGGAGTCAGCAACGTAGTTCGCAGCGACGGTGAAGTAGGGGTTGCCCTTCTCCACCTGCTTCTTGTTGCTGTAGACGGCACCGAAGCCACCACCGGTTTCCTTGTTCCAGACGCCGGGGGTACCCAGGGAACCACCGAAGAAATCGAGGATTTTGGTGCCGCCTTTGGCGTAAGCCGTGGCCTTGTAGCCCATCATCTCGGTGTTCCGGGTCAGAGGACCGACCTGGATGGTGAAGCTGTCGCCGAGGGGGAAGCGGTAGTAGATACGATCAATCTCGACGATGTTGCCGCCAGGAGCAGCAGTGTCGAGTTTGTTCAAGCTGACGCCGTTGCCGTCCCACACGCTGGTGTCGCCCATGTTGCCCGCACGCAGGCGGGTGTAGAGCAGATCCTTACCGCTGAAGGAGGTCTTCAGGCCAAGACGGAGGTCGTAGCTGAAGGAGAAGCCGCCGTAATCAGCGTTGTAGGCATCACGTGCACCTTTCTCGCCACCCGTGTTGTAGTTGTCACCTTTGGCGCGTGTCGCACCAGCGACCCAGACGGTTTTGGCTTTGAGTTTGGTGGTGGTGGAGAACTGGGTTGCTTCCAGTTCGCCAACACGAGCCTCGAGGCCGTCAACGCGACCCTTGAGGATGGCCAGCTCGGTTTCGAATTCCTTGAGCAGGCGACGCAGCTCGTCGGTCACTTCAGTGATCCGGTCGAGGCAAGCGTTCAACAGGGCAGCCGCTTCGTAGCGGGTCATGGCCCGGTTGCCACGGAAGGTGCCGTTGGGGTAGCCGGCCACGCAGCCGTACTGCTCCACCAGGTTCGCCAGAGCCTGATAGGCCCAGTCGGTGGGGTAGACGTCGGAGAACTGGGTGACGCTGGTCACCTGATCAGCGGAAGCCGCGTAATCAGAAACGCCGTTGATGTTGAGCTCGGCAGCATTTGCGCCACTGGCCAGAAGGCCAAGGGCAGCAGGAGCCACCAGCAGTTGCTGGAAAAGCTTCATTTGGGTTCTCACACCAAGAGAAAAGTGCCGGCAAGACATGCCAGCGGACTCACGCTATGGGCACGACTTCGCCCTGGCAGTAAGGGCAACTCAAGAGTTGTTTAGGTATCGGTTAAGACCATCTACCAAGCGTTAAGCCGCAAAAAAAAGCTCCCCACCGAAGTGGAGAGCTGAAATTTCTGAATGGATTGAGACTCCATAAAGAGCCTCGGAACCAGTGATCAGAACTTGAACTGAGTCTTGATCAGACCGCTCATGGCGTTCAAGCCACTGGAGTCCTGAGAAGGGAAGGGCTTGCTCAGGTAGGTGATGGCAGGGGTGACGGTGATGTTGTCGGTGACCTGGAACTTGTAGAAGAATTCCCAGGCGTAGCCAGCACCTTCGGTGTAGTCGTCGTCGTCGACAGACACGATGTAGGTGGGCTGGCCGACGGCCATACCGAAGGAGTTTCCTTCCAGGAAGACGTCATCCCACTCGAGACCCACATACCAGGAGTTGGTGTAGGCGTCGGTGCCGTTGTTGGCTTCGAGCCAGGTGCCGCCGTAGCCGGCACTGATGGAAGGAATCCAGCCGGAATCTTCAGGGGTCCACCAGGCACTCAGGCCAACGGAGTTGGACTGGCCACCGACGTAGGAGATGGCAGCAGCTTCATAGTTGGCATTGCCCTGGTAGAGGCCAACGCCGTTTTCGCTGGAGGCCTTGGTGTAAGCAGCAGCGATACCCCAGTTCTCAGGAGCGTAAGCAAGCTGAGTTGTGGCACTGAAGCCTGCACCATTGGTTCCGATGCCACCCGTGTTGGGGTTGCTGTCGTTGCCGTTGACCGACAGGTAGCTGGTGGAGATGCTGAAGTCATCGGACTTCCAGTACACACCAGCACCAGCGCCGAGAGCCAGGTTATAAGCACCAGGCGCGCCGGCGTAGGTGAAGAAGTCATACGTCATGGCAGACGGATAGGCGCTAGGCCACACCGGCAGCATGTCGTCCATACGGACCATGGGGCCGCCAACCACGGTGAAGTCATCACCGATGGGGAAGCTGTAGTACATACGGTTGACAACCACGGCGTTGTCGGAGTTAAAGCCGTACTCCTGGGCAAAGATGCCGTTGCCGCCGTAGACGTTGCTCATGTTGCCTGCACGCAGGCGGGTATAGAGCAGGTCCTTACCGGTGAAGCTGGTCTCCAGGTTCAACGCCAGGTTGTAGCTGAAGGAAGTACCACCTTCAAGAGCTGCGGCGACATCGCTGCCGTCGCCGTGGAATTTGGCAGCACCAAAGACCCAGTCAGCCTTACCCTTCAGCTTGGTGGTGGTGGAGAACTGGGTTGCTTCCAGTTCGCCAACGCGGGCCTCGAGGCCGTCAACGCGACCCTTGAGGATGGCCAGCTCGGTTTCGAATTCCTTGAGCAGGCGACGCAGCTCGTCGGTCACTTCAGTGATCCGGTCGAGGCAAGCGTTCAACAGGGCAGCCGCTTCGTAGCGGGTCATGGCCCGGTTGCCACGGAAGGTGCCGTTGGGGTAGCCAGCCACGCAGCCGTACTGCTCCACCAGGTTCGCCAGAGCCTGATAGGCCCAGTCGGTGGGGTAGACGTCGGAGAACTGGGTGACGCTGGTCACCTGATCAGCGGAAGCCGCGTAATCAGAAACGCCGTTGATGTTCAGCTCGGCGGCATTAGCGCCACTGGCCAGAAGGCCAAGGGCGGCAGGAGCCACCAGCAGTTGCTGGAAAAGCTTCATTGAATTCCTCACACAGGAAATAGGCGCAACTACGCCATTTCCACATTTTGAGAGGCAGCCATCGAACATCCAAGTCGACTTGTGCCGGTCTTTACATCGACATGTATCAACGACGACTGTTTGGGCCGAGCAGAGGGCTCTTAAAAACGATGCCCCCGTCCGGTAAACCGAGCGGGGGCTCTCGCCGGGTCCGCTTTTGCCGCGGAACCGGATGATCAGTCAGAAGGCGCCGTTCAGCCGGCGTTCTCCGCGATCAGCAGACCCTGAATCAAACAACTGGAAATCATGGACACCTCCTCCTGAAGGATTGTGAATGCCGGCCACGCCTTCGGAATTGTGTTCGCTTCCCGAAGGAAGCATTCACCACTCCACGTCGCTGCATCCTGAACACCCGGACCATACTCAGTTTTTGATGCGATGAGGAGCACCCATGCGCTCCGGCTCAGCTCCTGACCCAGCCCCCTGGATCGCATTGATTGGTCTCGGCTTTGTCGCTGCCGTTCTTGCTCTGATTGGCCTCGGGGATCTCCCCCTACGGGACTTCGATGAGGCCACCGTGGCAAGGGTGGCCCTCGAAGTTCGCCACGGACTCGGTGAAGCCCCGTTGCTGCCCACCCTCTGGGGCGCGCCGTACCTCAACAAGGCACCAGGACTGCACAGCCTGATCGCACTGGTGATCGGCGCGACGACGCAGCCCAACCAGCTCCCCTCGGAGTGGACCATCCGGCTGGCGCCGGCCTTGCTGTCTTGCTTGGTGGTCCCCCTCGGAGGTTGGCTGCAATGGACGCTGCGGCCTGGAGATCGCTCCAGCGCCATCGCCACCAGCGTGATCCTGCTATCGCTGCTCCCAGTGGCTCGGCACGGACGCCTGGCCATGCTGGATGGCACGCAGCTGACGGCCATGGCTCTGCTGTGGTTGGCCTTGCTGCAACTCAACCAAAGCCGATGGAGCGGCCTCTGGGGAGTGGTGGCCGGCCTGATGGCCAGCGCGATGCTGCTGCTCAAGGCACCCCTGCTGGTGCCCTCGGCCGTGGCCGCCGGCCTGGCGCTGGTCTGGGGCCAGGAATGGAAAGCCTGGAACAACCGTGCCACGGCTTGCACTGGGTTCATGCTGGGGCTGGTACCGGGAATGGGCTGGCATCTGTGGCATGCCCACATCCGGGGGGCCGAGGCGCTCTGGCTCTGGGGTGGTGATGGCGCAGGGCGGGTTCTGCTGGATGCAGGCGAAGGCAGTGATCTGGGGTGGCGAGTCCCCGTGATCGAAATCGTGGAGGGGGGCTGGCCCTGGTTGCCCCTGGTGCCCTTTGTCCTGATCTGGGCCTGGCGGTGGCGCCAGAGCCGCTGGGGACGATGGTCACTGGCCAGCCTGCTCACCCTGGCTGGAGCAATTCTGCCGCTACGCACCCAGCTTCCCTGGTACAGCCACCCGCTCTGGCTGCCGATCGCCCTCCTCTGCGCGCCGCTGCTGGTCTGGCTGGTGGAGCGACCCTCCTCGTCTTCAGTTTCACCGGATTCAGTTTCACCGGACAGCCCAAGGCCACCCTGCCGCTGGCTGCTGTTGCAGCTTCCATCGTTTTGGTGCGGACTCGGCCTGCTCCTCCTGCTGCTGTGGCTGAGCAGTTTCAGCAACATCGGCAGCAGCCTTGCGCCCTATCGCGGACTAGCGGCCGTACTGGGCCTCGGCTGGTGTAGCGGCGGATGGTGGCTGCGATCCGCCTCCCCGGGTCAACGGCGCCTCGGGGTGATCAGCCTGGCCTGCGGCAATGTGGCGGCTCTGGCCCTGCTGTTTCACTCCCCACTGTGGTTGTGGGAACTCAACGAAACCTGGCCCGTGCGACCCGTTGCGGCCTTAGCCCGAGACAACTCTGGAACTGAGTTAACTCTGAAGGGCTACGACGAACGTCCCAGCCTGAACTGGTACGCCGAACAACGTATCCCGCGTTTCAAAGGTGGAAGGAGTCGGCGTCTCAGCGACAAACCTCAGGAGAACTGCATCATCGAGGGCCAAACGGGGCAGTGGAGCCTGGCCGACTGTCGGTAGCCTGAGCCCGACTGGAGCGCACTGTGTCGTCCACCGCGGAACGTGAAGGACAGACAAGCCACAGCGGCCTGTCCATCGTGCTGCCCACTTTCAACGAAGGCGGGTCGATCCGCCAGGTAATCGAATCACTGTTGCGGCTGGGGACCGATCATCCGCTCGAGATCCTGGTCGTCGATGACGATTCCCGGGACGGGACCCCTGATCTGGTGCGCAGTCTGGCCCGTCAGGACCCCAGGATCCGGATCATTCAGCGGGTGGGACGCTCCGGACTCGCCAGCGCCATCAAAGAAGGACTCATCGCAGCCCTCTATTCCACCGCCGTGGTGATGGATAGCGATGGCCAGCACGAGCCCAGTTCCGTTGGGGAGGCAGTGCAGCTGCTTGAACGCGACGACCTGGATTTGGTCGCGGGGAGCCGATTCCTGGACCACTCCGAAATTCGCGGCCTCAGTGATCGACGCACCGATGGTTCCACCCTCGCCAACCGTCTGGCCCGTTGGAGTCTTCCAAGGTCCTATCGGCACCTGACCGATTGCATGAGCGGATTCATGGTGCTGCGGCTCAACAGCTGTCTACCGCTGGTGCGCCAGGTGGACGTCAACGGCTTCAAATTCTTCTACGAGCTCCTGGCGATCAGCAGCGGCCGCATGCAGGTGGGTGAAATCCCGCTGAGCTTTCAGCCGCGTTTGCATGGCAACTCCAAGCTCGACCTCGCCATCCTCTGGGACTTCCTGGTGTCCCTGATTCACACCGCAACCCTGCGGCTGCTGCCGCGGCGGGCGATCAGCTTCGGGCTTGTTGGCGCCTCGGGTGTGGTGGTTCAGCTGATGTCCACCGCTCTGCTGATGGGCCTGCTCAACCTCTCGTTTCAGCAGGCTCTGCCAGTGGCCGTGATCACAGCAGCAAGCTCGAACTATCTGGTAAACAACGCTCTCACTTTTCGCGATCGGCGTCAGAGCGGACGGCACCTGATCCGGGGGTTGCTGAAGTTCCTGCTGGTGGCCTCCCTGCCGGCACTTGCCAACGTCGGCCTGGCCACCAGTTTTTACACCCTGATCCAGGCCCATGCGCTCTGGGCCCAATTAGCGGGCATTGTTGTCGTCTACGTCTGGAACTATGCGGCTTCATCCCGCTTTGTCTGGAATAGCCCCTAGGCCGGCCTGGCTGCCCATCGGCCTGGGAAGCCTGCTGCGGCTGGTGCAGATCTGGATGCCGGTGCTCGGCATTCACAGCTGGCGGCAGGCCGACACGGCAGCCATGGCTAGGCATTTCAGCCAGGCGGGCACACCGATCTGGCTGCCTCAGATCGACTGGAGTGGGGCCAGTGCCGGCTTTGTGGAGTCGGAATTTCCCATCTACCCCTTTCTGGTGAGCCGCCTCTACACCCTGATGGGCGTGCAGGAATGGCTGGGTCGCGGTCTGTCGGTGCTCTGCAGCGGGCTGACCATCTGGCTGGTGATGCGACTCGGCCGGCGTTGGTTTAGCCCCGAAGCCGGTTGGTGGGCTGGCTTGGCCTTTGCCATCGCACCCTTGGGGGTGTATTTCGGGCGCGCCTTCCAAGCCGAAGCCCTGCTGCTGCTCTGTGCCGCAGGGGCCCTGGAAAGCCTGAGCCTTTGGCGTGAACAACGATTGCCATGGGCTCTAGCGCTGAGCTGGCTTTGCTTCACCACAGCGGGCTTGATCAAGGTGATTCCCCTGCTCTGGCTGGGACTTCCCCTGCTGATGGTGCAACTCAGCACCAACCCCCAGAACCATGCCACCCCTTGGCAAACCCTGCTCAGTCGCTTGATGCGACTGCTAAGGCATCCAGGGTTTTGGTTTTACATCAGCACCAGCCTTGGGGCGATCGCCGGCTGGTACTGGCATGCCCATCAACTGGGACAAGCCAGTGGCCTGAGCTTTGGGTTCTGGGGGTCGGGAGCCGATCGCAGCAGCCTCAGTCTTCTGTTGGACCTCAACGGTTGGATCAACCTTCTGCTGCGGATTGGCCTGCGTCTCCTGGCACTTGTGGGAGTGCCCTTCCTGCTGCTCGGCCTCAGGGCGAGCTGGCGCAGCGGTGGCGGACAGATCGCCATCAGCGGACTGCTGGGCGTTCTGCTCTGCACAATCGCCACCATGCGCTCAAGCACGATTCATGAGTATTACCAGCTGCCGCTGCTTCTGTTCAGCTCTCCGCTCATCGGCCTCGGCTGGCAGACCTGGAAAGAGCATCGCCCCCGCTGGCAACGTCGGCTGTTGCTCAGCCTTGCCCTGGTGGTGAGTCTCACGGTGCTCTCGCTGGATTACTGGGCCGTGGAGCATCGGCAACGTCAGGCATGGATGCCCCTAGCCCTCACCATCCGCAGGGATCTGCCGATCGACGCACGGATCGTGAGTGTCACCAGCACCGATCCAACCTTGCTCAACCTGGCCCGCCGTCAGGGCTGGCTGATCTCCAGCAAGCAACTCACACCGGAGCGGATTCAGCGCTGGAAGAAGGCCGGAGCCAGCCATCTCGCCGGCAGCTTCGTGTGGGACAAGACCTACCGGCCGATGCCTGAGCAGCGGCAACGAATTCTGCGAGAGATGGTGGATGCAAGCCCCGGCGCCTGGGTGGACCCGCGCAGCCAGACCTACCTGATTCCGATTGATGAGCTCCACCCCAAGGGCTGAATCCCAGCCATCGCTCCCGCCTGACTGCCCCCAGCTACTGGTGGTCTTGAGCGCAGGCCTGGGCCTGCTTCTCTGGGGTGTCGCGGCGGCGCGGCATGGCCTGCTCCAAAGCAATGCCTACGACCTCGGACTGTTCGACCAATGGGCCTGGCTGATCGGATCTGGAGCCGCACCGATCTCCTCGATGGAGCAGGTGCATGTGCTGGCCGACCACGGAGCTTGGATGCTGTATTTGGCCGGGGGGGCCTATCGGATGTTGCCCAGCCTGCATTGGCTCTTGGGCAGTCAGGCCCTGGCCCTGAGCTTCACAGCGCTGCCGATCTGGTGGCTGGCGGAGCAGGCTGGGTTATCGCGACGACGCTGCTGGCTGGCTTGCAGCCTCTGGTGGTTGCAGCCGGTGGTGTTCAACGCCGCTTTGTTTGATTTCCATCCCGAAACCTGGGTGATGCCCGCCTTTGCTCTGGCGCTCTGGGCCGAACGCGAAGGCCGCCCCCGGCTCTGGTTGGCACTGCTGCTGCTGCTGCTCGGCTGCCGCGATGGCCTTGTGCTGATCACATCCGGCATGGCCATCGATCTTGCCTGGCGCCGGCGTTGGCGGTGGAGCCTTGCGGCGGGCGGCCTCAGCGTTGGATGGCTGCTCATCCTCAGCCGTTGGCTCTATCCACTGCTGCGGAACGGCGAAGGGCCCAAAGCCGCATCACGCATGTTCAGCCATTTAGGTGGCGATCCAACCACCGTTCTCAGTGGCCTCGATTGGAGCGGTGGTGCGGAATACCTGCTGCTCCTCTGCCTGCCCTGCATCTGGCTGTGGCGTCGGGCCTCCGTCAGCACATTGCTGATCGGGCTGCCCTTGGTGCTGGTGAATCTGCTCTCTGCGGCCGCCAGCTATCGGACCCTGGTGCATCACTACAGCCTGCCCCTTGCGGTGGTGGCCGTGGTGGCCTGCATCGATGGTCTGCAGCAGCAACACCAACCCCAGCGGACGTTTCCCTGGATGCTGTGCTGGGCTGTGGCCTGCTGGCTGGTGCTGGCCAAGCCCTGGTTCTTCACCGGGCCCTACCTGGCCCGACTACCCCAGCTGCAGGCCGTTCACGAGGCCAAGGTCCTGATCCAACAAGAGGACGCGGTGCTCACCACCAGCTATCTGGTACCGCAGCTCAGCCAGCGCACCACCATCAGCTTCCCCAAAAAAAAGCAGAGCATGCCCCACGACGCTGCGGCCTGGAACGTGCTGCTGCTCAATCCCAGTGACCCGGGCTGGGGATCGAGCCGAAAGGTTCAAAAAAGCTTGCTTACTCAAGCCAGGGACAGGAACTGGACCTGTCGGAGCTGGCCATCGGGCCTGGAGCTGTGTCGAGCCCCTGCCGCTGCAAAACAACAGCCCCGCCATGGCAATGCACCAAGCGATAGTCACCCGACTCCTTGAGCTTCCGCAGTTCCCGCTTAATGCGCTGCTGTTTGTTGCGCGACCCCTTGAACACCTCAGCCAACGGCGTGTAGTAACCGGGCAGGGCGACAACCCAGTCCACCGGTTGAACGCGTCCCTGGCGATCGCGGTAGTGAGCATGCCGAGGGAAACGAATCACCGCCTCCCGCTGTGCCAACAACGGCAGCACAGGCGTATCCGCAGCAACGCTGGCATTAGCTGGAATCAGAGCCACAGCCTGTGAAGCCGCCTGGCGGCGGGCCAGCATTTGCTGCGGTGACACATAGGCCCAAGGGGAAAAACTGTCGGGGATCACGGCCGAAAAGGTGCGATGCGGGTTAGCCACCAGCGTGAGCACAAGGCCAAGGGACAGGGCCCCGGTCCAACAGCGACGCAGCCACAACTTCGACCAGACCTCCGGGTGCCGTTGCCACCAGAGCACAGCACCGAGATAGAGCCCGGGTACCAGGGCAAGCACGTAGCGCAGCGTCACCGACAGCGCCGATCGCCCCTGGGAGAGCAACGCAATCAGCAACGGAGCCAACATCAGCAAAGCCGCATCCACCGAGAGCAGGGGCACCAGCACGAGCGGCAGGCTCAACGCCAGCACAAAGCCGAGGGTTGCTCCCGGCGGCGACACCAAGGCGTCCAGCAAGGCCAGGGGCTGGCGCAGCATCGCCCAAAGCACAGCAACGGTTCCCCCCGACGGATCGTCCACCAGATGGCCGAACTTCTCCTTCAGAAAGCGATCCGACAAGGAGGAGTCCACCATCGGTTGAATCCATCCGGTGACCAACACAACCCACGCAAAGGAAACGAGCATCAGCAGGGCGCCGGTGATGCGTTGACCGGGACGACGGACCAAGGCCCAAAGCCCGAGTGAAAACAGCAACAAACCACTGTCTTCTCGCACCAACAGCAACAAGGCACCAAACAGCCACACCCGCCAACGGCAGCCATCGAGCAGGCCTCCCACCACCAGGAACGCCAACAAAGGCAACCAAACCAGATCGTGAAAGTTCTCGAGGGCCGGACCAATCACCGCGCCACTGAGGAAGTAAGCCAGCGTGATCCGCTCCGCCAAGGGGCGCGGCAGTCGCGAGTCGGCCAATCTCCACAACACGAGCCCCGCAGCGGCGAGAAGCCCCACCTGAAGCAAAGGAAGCGCCCACATCCCGAACACAGCCACCAGGGGGGCCATGAGCACGGTGAGGACGTTGGCGTGCTGCCCCAAGTGCAAGTAATCGATGGACGGAAGGCCATCGCCGACCACCACCGCTCCGGACAACACGGATGAAAGGCTGCTTTCAAAAGGTCGCCCCTGAGCGGTGGCCCAGAGTTCCTGCAGAAACAGGGCTTGGTCATAGGTCGCGCTGAGGCTGAACAGCCTCCAGACCTGCAACGCAAAGCAGATCAGGGCAAACAGGCCCGCCATCGCCAACACGTTGCGTGGCCACCGTGTCGTGGAAGGCGCATCAATGCCGCTGGGTCGACGCATGCAGCCGTCCTGGATGGATTTTGGGCAGGTTACGGAGCGTCCTGCACGGGGCCAAGCAGCACCCGCGTCCGCAGCAGCAAGAGATAGATCGACGCGTACAGCACCAGCTCACCCCACTCCTGATCCCGGTTGAGGATCACGTCGGAAAAGGTCCGCGTGGCAATGAAGAACGCCAGTGCAGAAACCGCCAGGAACAACGGCCAGCTGTAGAAAGCGGGGGTGAGGGCCCTGGTCACGGCCGCCATCGACTCCGAACACTGTTTGGTTAGAGCTCGCATCCAGCGAGGCGCCAAAACCACAACAGCCAAAACCCCAAGGGTCGCGAAGAACGTGCCGACATCCAGTCGATCCTGAAACCAACCGATGTTGTGCAGGGTCGTCTCGTTCTGGGCATTGATCTCGTTCAACAAGGGCGGAGTCCGCCAACTGAAGATCACCTGACCCCAGGCGAGTTCCTCCATCAAGACCAGGGCAAGGCATCCGGCACCGATCTGGAACAAGTGCCCGGGTCGGCGTTCCTCCAGACGTGCATTCAAATCAGTGCCGATCAGCCAGGCCGCTCGGGTGGCGAGCACCAGGACAAGCACTTGGCTCCACTCGACCAGCCCCCCTTCGCCAAACACCAGATTTTTGTAGGCATCACGATCCGCCGAGCCGGTCTTCAGCGCCACCACAAGCAAAACCACAAGCGCCAGGAGCCCCCAGACCGCGCGGGAACGCCCTTGATGAGCCAAGGGATCGGCAACCGACAGCAACCGCAGCAACCACTTGGAGCGGGCAGCCCAGATCGCCACGGCCGTAGTCACCCCCGCCAAGACACCCCAACCGAGATCCAGGGAAGATCCGCCAGACGCAGTGCTCACCAGTTGCACCACCACCGTCAGTAGAGACGCCGCCGCAATCACCACAAACAATCTGGTAAGAGCGGTCTTGAGGCCGCGACCCCGTGTGTAGATCACTGCCACCAACCCATCTCTTGCGCGAAGCGCAGGTTAAGCAGAGGTTTAGAACCGAAGAGCGGGGCCGTTGTTCGTCCTCCGCACCATCCAATCGTGACTCAGCAATCCAAAGCAGCAGACCACAGCCAAGAAGGGATCATGCCCCTCACTCCCAGGTCTGTTCGCAACCTGCTGCTGGCCATCACCGCAGGGTTTCTGGTGGCCCACTGCGTCGTTCAAGTGGGCATTTATGGCTTCGGGGCCGAGAAGCATTGGCTCGACAGCCTCAACATGGACCGGGAACTCAACCTGCCCACCCTGTTCAGCAGCTCGCTGTTGCTGATATCAGCACTGTTGATGCAGCGACTGGGTCACAACAGCAACCCCGACGCAGCAGATGACTGGCGTTTGCTGTCGAAGATTTTCATCTTTCTGGCCCTCGACGAAGCACTGCAGATTCACGAGATCCTGATCATTCCAGGGCTACGACACCAGGTGCACCCCGCCCTGGCATCCACCTGGGTGGTGCCCTACGCCGCCCTCGCCCTCATCATGCTCTGGAAATTTCGAAGCTTCCTCGGGTCGATCCCCAGAGCAACGGCAACAGGGTTGCTGCGTTCAGGCGCCGTCTATGTGGGCGGAGCCATTGGCATGGAGATGATCGGCAGCTTTGCTGTTCGATCGAGCCTGATCCGCCTGCATAGCCCCTGGTATGGCGCCATCACAGGCCTCGAAGAAACACTGGAACTGGTTGGCATCATTCTTCTGATCGATGCGCTGATGCGAGCACTGCTTGTCCAACAGGACAGCGTCGACATCACTCTTCGTTTGACTGCCGCTCAAGACGACCAATAAACCAAAAAAAAACCGCCCTATTGGGCGGTTGATGGAAACAATCTTCTTGCGATCAGAGGGCGTTGCCGCGGGGCAGAACCTCTTCAGGGAAGACGAAGTTTTCGTGCGGCTGGTCAGCCGGTGCCATCCAGGCACGCAGACCTTCATTCAGAAGGATGTTCTTGGTGTAGAAGGTCTCAAATTCGGGATCTTCTG
>NZ_JAKUHI010000013.1:0-53370 GCF_023630615.1 Synechococcus sp. MU1648 | reverse complement strand
AGGAACAGCAATAGCTCAAATTCCCGCTGCGAGAGGGCAATGCTGCGTTCTCCCCGTTGAACGCAGCGTTCGATTGGATCCAGCAGCAAATCACCGAGTTCAATGCCGCTGGCTTCGCCGCGTGCGTCTTGTTCGTAACCACCGCGGCGCAGCCGGGCCCGTACCCGGGCGTGCAGTTCCTTGAGGTTGAACGGCTTGGTCAGGTAGTCGTCCACCCCTGCGTCGAGGGCCTGAACCCGCTCGTCCACATCGTCGCGGGCGGTGAGCATCAACACCGGCGTGGTGTTGCCGCTGCTGCGCAGACGGCGGCACAGCTCCACACCAGAGAAGTCCGGAAGCGTCCAGTCGAGCACCACCAGATCGAACTGTTCTTGGCGCCAACGCAGCAGAGCGTCCTGACCGTTGTCGCAGCCGGTGCAGTGGTGGCCGGCATCGCCGAGTTCCTCCATCAGGAACCGCAGCAGTTCCGGGTCGTCATCGACGATCAGCAGCCGGTTCTGCTCCGGGCTCACAGGCTGGTTGCAATTTCTTCACGCTAAGTCGCTTCCGCAGCGGGGAATGCTTCATCCAACGTTTGTCGAGCTTGGATGCGATTGCCTGATCCACATCAGCAGGGTTTTGCCCTGCCCTTGGCGCTCACCACCTCGGCGCTGCTTCTGCTCAGTAGCTTGTCGTTGCAGACCCTTGCCTTGCACGCCCGTCAGCGCAGCCGTCAGTCGCTGGTCACCGCCCAGACCCGCGATGCCGAGCGTTCGGTGGCGATGGCGTTTCAACAGCACGCAGTTGGAGCCCATGCCTGTTTGTTGGCGTTGCCCTCCTCGGAGTGGGAGGGTTCAGAGCGTTGTCCTGGGGTGAATCCTGCGCTGCTTCAATTCGGCCGCGTCGTGGATCGCGACTGGGAGCTAATGCATTGGCAACCCCACGGTGCGATGGCTGGAATTCTGCAGCTGCGTTGGAGTGATGGCCGCCAGAGCCGTCTGGATCTGGAGCCGCTGCCATGACGCTCACGGAAGTTGTTGTGTCCGCGGTGATCCTCGGGATCAGCAGCCAGGTGTCTCTCCAGGGGTGGTCGCGCACCAGCCAGGCCACCGCCACGTCGTTACGCACCGATCAGCAGGTGCGGTTGCTGGAGCAACGGCTCCTGGCCAGTCGGCGGGCCTTGGCCAGTGCTGCCGTCGTTGATTTGGCTTGCCGTTGGCATCGTGATGCAGTGGTCGGTGTTTTGGAGGGTTTGCCGAAAGACGCCGGCCTTTCTTCGTCTTGGCGTTTTGAACCTTCAGGGGCTGGCCTCTGGCTCGTCGTCGAGCTGACGAACCCAGCTGCTGAGATCCCGTTCAGGCGGAGTCAGTTGGTCACCCCAGCCGGTCTGGGGCATTGCCCGCGGGAGGTCAGCGATGCCCAGTGATCTGATGCGCACTGACGGGTTGATGAGCAATCGGCCCAATGGCTTCAGCCTGGTGGAGTGCCTGGTGGTGGTGGCGCTGCTGGGGATTCTTGCGACCTTGGCCATCCCCAGCTCCAGTGCCGTGCAACGGCGCTTGGCGCTGGACAGCGCTTTGCGCCGGTTACGGGTGGGGCTCGACCGGGGCCGGATGGCCGCCGAACGGGATCGCCAGCCCTGTGCCCTGGAACTCAGCGCGAACGGTTGGCAGCCGCCGCTAGCGGGTTATCTGCCGGCCTGCCGGGGGGGTGTGACGCCCTTGGTTGAAACAGGTGAAGGTGAGCTGGAGTTGCGCAGCAACCTGCCGGACGCCGTTCGCTTCAGCACCAATGGATTGGTGCTCGATGGCGGCCTGGTGGTCGTGTCGCACCCCAGCCATGCCCAGGCCTTGTGTCTGGTGATCGGCCTGCCCCTGGGCATCAGCCGCAGTGGCGTCTACCGCGGTGATCCCAGTAGCGCCCTCAGCAGTGCCCTCTGCCAACCCAGCGATGCGTAGGCCTTACCAAGATCAGGGCTTCACGCTCGTGGAGTTGATGCTGGCGGCTCTTGTGGGCTGTCTGCTTTGCGGTGTGGCGTTTCAGCTGTTGTTCGCAGAAACCCGTCAGGGCGGCTCTCTTGCAGAGAGCTTTCAGTTGAAGCAATGGCAACGCCGCACGCTGGAGCTGGTGAAGGGCGATCTGGAGCGAGCCTCCAGCTGGCGGATCGACCCTGATCCGTCTGTTAGCTGGCCTTGTGCTTTGGCCGGTCGGCGACCCCAGCTCGCTATCACGCCAAGCGACGGCTCTGATCCTGTGCTGTACAGCCTGGGACCGGCGCCATCAGCGATTTGGCGCGGCTCAGTCTTGATGCGCTGCGGGCCTGCCTTTGATCTCCAGGGCAGCATTCGAGCTGGCAGCCGCTATCAGAACCGTGTTGTGTTGGATGCCGTGGAGTCGTTCCAACTCCACCAGCCGCCCGGACTGCCGGTGCTGCAGATTCAGCTTGAACAACGCTCCCGCCTCGGTGACCGTCGTGTTCGCTCCCAGGCGGTGGGTTAAGGCTCTGGGATGGCCTCTGGCTCCGGAGCCATCAAGAAAAACACCGTTAACGCCACTTCAGACATCGCCAGGAACAGGTGATCCAACCAGCCGAATTCCACGCCCATGCCCATGGCAGTGATCCAGCTGTTCACCACCACCATCACCGTCGCAAAGATCGCCAACACCAGCGCAGGCAGAGTCCGCAGCAAACGCCGTTGATCCCAGAGCGTCCACAGCAGGGGAATCAAAACAACAGTGCAGACGCCGTGCAGGATGCGCATCGACACATCGCTGTGCATGTGTGGTGTGATTGCAGCCCAGAGATTCACCGGGATCAGCAGTGAGCAGAACACCAGAAACGGAATCATGACGGCAGGATCACGGTGAAGCAGCTGCCTTCACCCAGGCTGCTCTGCACCTCAATGCTGCCGCCCATTCCCTCCACCAGCAGCTTCACCACCGAAAGTCCTAAGCCGGAGCCTGTTTTTTCTGGGGCGTTGCTGGCCCGTTGAAAGCGCTGGAAGACCTGCCCCAGTTCTTCAGGCGGGATGCCGATGCCTTGATCGATCACCTCGATGAAGGACGCACCGCTTGTGTGCCGCAGCACCAGACGGATGGGTGAGCGCTCAGGCGAATACTTGTCGGCGTTTTCGATCAGATCCAGCAGCACCTGACGCAGCCTGGGCGGATCGGCCTGGGCGATTGCATCGCGGGCCATTGGATCGTCAGGCAGTTCCAGCAGCAGGGGACGGTTCAAGGTGTTGCGGGCCAGATCCGCCACTTCTTCCAGCTGGTCGGCGATGCGCAGCGGTTCATTGGCGAGGGCCAATCTGCCGGAATCCCCGCGGGACAGGTCCAGCAGATCGTCCAGCAGCCGGCGCATGCGGATGCTTTCATCCTCTGCGGTCTCTAGCCCCTTCACCTGGTCGGGGCTGAGGTTGTCGCCCCGTTTGATCGTGCGGTGCAGATAGCCCTGAACGATGGTGAGGGGGGTGCGCAGTTCGTGGCTCACAGCGCTCACGAACTGGCGTTGCTGACTCCATGACTGGGCCAAACGTTCCAACAAGTCGTTGTAAGTGCGGCTCAGCTGCATCACTTCGACAGGGCCCTGACCCAGCTGCAATTTGGCGTTGGCCAGGGTGTCGGCCGTTAATTGGGAGGTGGCGGAATTGAGCTGATCCAACGGCTGAACCACGCGCCGCACCACCCAGCTCACACTGAGCAAGGTGATCGCCAGGCAGCTGCCCCAAACCATGATCATCAACCCCAAATAATTGTTCAGGGCTTGAAGGTTGGAGCTGGCCCGTTGTGCCATCCAGAGGCGTGAGCCATCGGGGAGCTGCTTGACCAGCTCTGTGACCAGCCGTTGATCATCGACGTCGATCGTGTGTTGAAGCCCCGGCTCACGGCCTGGGTTGGTGGCCATTGCGGTTTGGATCGTGTCGTCCGAGAGGGACTGGTGAATGCTGGGCCGCACCAGGACGCCGTTGTTGCGTTCGATCCAAAGGTTCGTGTTCAGATTGGAGTGGAACAGAAGCTCCTGTTCAAGACGTGCTGGATCGTTCTGCAGGTCCGTGATGGCGTCTTCGCAAAGCTCGATGCTCTGGCGGGCCAATTGCCGGTCATTGGCCAGCAGATTCCGCTGACCGATGAACAAGCCCACCGACGAGGCTCCGGTGAACCCAAGAAAGACAACGAGATAGGTGGCCAGTTGCAGCTGACCTTGGAGGCTGCCGAGGAGTCGTTGTCGCCAGCGGTAGCGGGAAGGCATGGATTCATTCTTCCGCGGTTCGGGAGACAATGCATCTGCCCGAGGCCAACTTGCCCGTGACCCGCAGCCTCTCGACCCGCATGGCCCGCTGGGGGCTGGTGATCGTGGGGATCTACCTGTTGGTGGCGTTGATCACGCCCGTGCTGGTGAGTGTTGGGATCCTTCCGGATGCCAATGCTGGCCTGGAGAACCCGATCTATTCAGGCCCCAGCTGGACCCATTGGTGCGGCACGGACCGCTTGGGCCGGGATGTGTGTGTGCGCACCATGGCCGGCAGTGGGGTGGCCCTTCAAGTGGTGCTGCTGGCGGTTGGCTTGGCCTTGGTGGTCGGTGTACCCCTCGGGATGGTGAGTGGTTACTTCGGTGGCGCTGTCGATCGTGTGATGGTCTTGTTGATGGACACGCTCTACACCCTGCCGGTGCTGTTGTTGTCGGTGGTGTTGGCGTTTCTGTTGGGCAAGGGAATTCCCAATGCCGCCGCCGCACTCTGTGTGGTGTACGTGCCGCAGTACTTCCGGGTGGTTCGCAACCAAACCGCCCAGGTGAAGAGCGAACTGTTTGTGGAAGCCGCCCAGAGCCTGGGGGCGGGGCCGCTTTGGATCCTGCGGCGTTATCTGTTCCGCAACGTGATCACCTCTGTGCCTGTGCTGCTCACCCTCAATGCCGCCGATGCGGTGCTGGTGCTGGGGGGGCTGGGATTTCTCGGCCTGGGCCTGCCGGAGACCGCGCCCGAATGGGGCGGTGATCTCAATCTGGCTCTGGCTGCGGTGCCCACTGGGGTGTGGTGGACCGCGCTGTTCCCAGGTCTGGCGATGTTTGTTCTTGTGCTCGGTCTGTCCTTCCTTGGGGAAGGCATTGAGGCTTGGGTGAGCGGCGGCGAAGCCCGCCCCGCGTCAGACTGATCCCATCAGCTCGGGTTTGATGGCCTGGTGGATCAGCCTGCTTTTGCTGAGCATGGCAGCACTGCTCTGGAAGAAGAGCTGCGACAGCATGGACGATGTGATCGCTTTGCTCGAGCGGATCCTGGCCACCACCTTGGTGATGGTGGTGGTCCTGGTGAGCCGCAATTTGCTGCTGGAGGCAGCGGTGTTAATCGCTGCGATTCAGTTGCCTGGGGTGCCGCGGCGGTCGCGTTGAGCTCAGGCCTGTTTCGGGGCCTTCACCTCTCGAATCGAAATCCGGCAGGAGCTCGGGAAGATGGCGTGGGCTGCTTCCACGGCATGGCTGAGATCGTCGGACTGGAGCATTTCCTCGCCCCACTCGTGGCCGCAGTGGTATGTGACCGCGTACTGGTGCAGCTGTTTGTTGTCCATTGCTGACAATCCGCTGCTTTGGTTATGGCCCAGGGTTCGCGGAGATACAAGTGTTTTGTCGGATCAGCAGCGCAGCTTCACAGTCCGAGGCAGCTCTTCCATCAGTTCGCCCTCCTCACTCAGGGCGGGATAGGGCCGTTGCTGCTCTTGGCACCAGCGAGCAACCTCGGGGTAGGACCATTCGAACAGCAATTGTTGGTACTGCTCAGGCTTAAGCCCTTCGCCTTGGGTCGGCGCCAGGCCGGCCACCTGGCGTTGGCGCAGCGCCTCAAACAGCAGGGTTGCCGTGGCGACCGACACGTTCAGTGACTGCACCATGCCGCGCATGGGGATGAACAGCGCTTCATCCATCAGATCCCTGGCCTCATCGGTCAGCCCCCATTTCTCCGCCCCGAGCACGAAGGCGGTGGGTCCGGTGAAGTCGCAGTCCCGATAGTCCTTGGCATTCACCCCGAGGTGGGTTCCGTAGAGACGGAACCCCCGCTCTTTTAAGTAGCGGATTGCTGTTTCGGTATCGGGGTGGTCGTGAAGAGGCACCCATTTCTGGCTGCCCTGGGCCGTGCTGTTGAAGGTGCGCGGACGCCCGTCGAAACTCACCGCGTGGGCTTCCAGCGCCCCGACGGCATCGCAGCTGCGCAGGATGGCGGAGAGGTTGTGGGGTTTCTCCACGTGTTCGAGCAGCACCGTGAGGTCCGCCATGCGGTGGTTCAGCACGGATTTCAGCCGCTCAAACCGTCGCGGCAGCAGGGGCATGGGCGATGAATCGGGTTAGAGCAACAGATGGGGGTCCTTCCATGCTTGGGGGCCTGGCAAGACAATCAAGAAGTCTGTGCTTCTGTCGCCATCCAGATCCTGCTCAAGGATCCCTCTGTTGAACCGTACGTCTCCGGCGGCACCGGAGGACGTCTGGGTTCTGATGCATGAAAGCTCCCATCAAAGCCCCGCAGATTGATGGAGTCGTCCTCATCCACATTTGATCAGCGTGTTTGGAGCGAGGTGGCTCGCATCCCCCACGGTCGCTTGGCGACTTATGGCCAGATCGCTGATTTGATCGGTGCTTACGGCTGCGCGCGACAGGTTGGCTGGGCGCTGCGTCGCCTCAAGCGCCCATCCACCGTTCCCTGGCACCGCGTGGTGAATGCTCAAGGTCGGATTGCGATGAGCCTCAGCCGTGAGGGAAGTGACTGGATGCAGCGGGAGTTGCTGATGGCAGAAGGCATTCCGGTGGATGTGGAAGGACGCTTGCCCCTACGCCAGTTCCTCTGGCACCCGGACACCCATGCTGGAGCTTGATGCCTGGTGTTCTTGTCTGATTCGGCTCCGATTGGACTCCTGCCGCGCCGCCTCGCCTGGGATGTGTTGCAGGCAGTTGCGGCTGGGGCCTATGCCGATGTGGCGCTGGAGCGGTTGCTGCGGGAGAGGGACCTCAAACCCTCGGATCGAGGCTTGGTGACCGAGCTGGCCTATGGCGCCATCCGTCAACGCGGCTACCTCGATGCCTGGCTGGATCGGCTGGGCAAAGTTCCCGCGTCGAAGCAGCCGCCCAAGCTGCGCTGGCTGTTGCACGTGGGTCTCTATCAACTGCTGCTGATGGAGCGGATTCCAGATTCAGCAGCGGTGAACACCGCCGTTGAATTGGCCAAAACCAGCAAGGGGCTGGCACGGCTGGCTCCCGTCGTGAATGGGGTTCTGAGGGCGGCGCTGCGGGCGCGGGATGCCGGCGAAACCCTTGAGCTGCCGAATGATGAGGCGGCTCAGCTGGCCCAGGCCCATTCCCTTCCAGATTGGTTCACCCAGCTGTTGCTCGACTGGCGCGGTTCGGAGGGAGCCGAGGCAGTGGCGAGCGCCTGCAACCGTGTGCCGGATCTGGATTTACGGGTGAATCGGCTGCGCTCGAGCCCGCAGCAGGTGCAGCAGGCCTTGGCAGCGGCAGGAATCAGCTGTGAACCCATCTTTGATTGTCCTGATGGCCTTCGCATTTCCGGTCACAGCGGCGACCTGCGCCACTGGCCCGGTTATGCGGAGGGCCATTGGTGTGTTCAGGATTGTTCGGCGCAATGGATTGCGCCTCTGCTGCAACCCCAGCCTGGGGACCGGATCCTCGATGCCTGCGCTGCGCCGGGCGGGAAAGCCACCCATTTGGCGGAATTGGTGGGAGATCAGGCTGAGATTTGGGCTGTGGATCGGTCTCCTGGACGGCTCAAGCGCGTCGCGGCCAATGCAGCTCGGCTAGGCCTTGCTTCCATTCATGCGCTTGCAGCGGATGCCACCAACTTGTTGGAAGAGCATCCCCAATGGCGTGAATCTTTCCAGCGGATCCTGATCGATGCTCCCTGCTCTGGGCTTGGCACCTTGGCCCGTCACCCCGATGCCCGTTGGCGGGTGACGCCGCAATCCATCCGCGGCCTTCTGCCCCAACAACAGGCTCTCCTGGATGGGCTTGTGCCGTTGCTGGCTCCCGCTGGATCGTTGGTTTATGCCACCTGCACCATTCATCCAGATGAAAATCATGCTCAGGTGCAGGCCTTGTTGAAGCGTCACCCCTCGCTGCGATTGGAGGAGGAAAGCCAGCGCTGGCCGGATCAAGCCAGCGGGGGGGATGGGTTCTATTCCGCTGTGCTTCAGCGGGTTTAGGCCGTTGGATTAATCCCGGGTCCAGCGGCGACCTTGGCGATCAACGTTGTCGTCTTGCGAGCGGTTTCTCCATAGGTAAGGCGTCTGGCGACGCGGAGGTGCCACGGGAGTGGGGTTCAGCAGTTCCAGTTCAGTCTCTGCAGTCGGTTGAGGTACTTCAGGCTCGGAGGTGGCCTTCGGCTCTTGTTTGGGTTTTGTCTTGGGCGGTTTGGCGATCGTTTTTGGATCGACCGCCAGACGCATTTTTCGTTTCAGCTTGGGTTTGTCAGGGAAGGCGCGGACGGGAATCTCGTCCTTGATCTGAAGCATGAATTGTTTCCAAGCCCATGCGGCCTCGCCGCTCGTACTTTTGGTGGCTCGATCGTCGTCGTATCCGAACCAAACACCAGTTGTGAGCTGAGGAATCGAACCGATGAACCAGAGATCGCGGGTGTTCTCTGACGTTCCTGTCTTTCCGGCAACCTGCCGATCATCGAGTTTCGCGGCGATGCCTGTGCCGCCGGTCACGACCCGCTGCAGCATCCAGTTCATGGTGTCGGCGACATCACTGTCAACCGCTCGTCGTCCTCTGTTTCCACTCAATCGCCGACTCCAAAGAAGCTCATTCTTGGGTCCGCGGATTTCCTCAAAGGGGCTGGGTGTGAAAAACACACCGCGATTGGCCATGCCTGCATAGGCCGCAGTCATGTCGAGGATGGTTTGCTCGTAGGCCCCAATAGCCATGGGGTAGTACTTGCCGAGAGGACGCTCGGTACCGATGTTGAAGTTGTTGGCAATGTCAATGACGGCATCAAACCCAACGATGTCTTGCAGTTGAACAGCCACCGTGTTGAGTGAATTCTTCAGAGCATCGGCCAGGGAGATGTTGCCGTAGTACTTGTTCCCAAAGTTTTTGGGGCAGTAGCCATTCCAGCAACGCTTTGCGTCAAACACCTTGGTTTCGGGTTTCATTCCCCGATCAATGGCTGCTGCATAAGGAAAAAGCTTGAAGGTTGAACCTGGAGAGCGCAGCGCCAGGATGGTGCGATTGAACTGACTCCTGGAGAAATCCTTCCCGCCCACCATCACTCTCACCAGTCCGTTGCCGGGATCGATCGAAACCATCGCCCCTTCAGTGTCGAATGGTGCATTGGCTCGAACAACCTGCTGAGCTTTTTTTTGCCAGTCGAGATTGAGGCTGGTGCGAACTTTGACCCCACCAACTTCAAGTTGTTCGGGAGTTAAAAGTTTGGGCAGTTCTTGGGCAATCCAAGTGGTGAAGTAGGGCGCTGCACTGTTGAAATATTTTGGTGTTGCAGGCTTAAGCCCCAGGGGGCTGTTGCGACCGCGCTCCGCTTCGCTGGTGGAGATGAACCCGGCCTGCGCCATCCGATCGAGAACGATCGAACGCTGTTCCTTCGCTAGATCAGGGTTGACCAGGGGGGAATAGATCGATGGTGCCGGGGGCAGCCCAGCGATCATCGCCGCTTCCGGAACCGTGAGCTGATCTGGGGTTTTAGAGAAATAGATCCAGGCCGCGTCGGCGACGCCATAGGCGCCGGATCCCAGGTAGACGTAATTGAGGTATTGCTCGAGGATCTGCTGCTTGCTCAGCTGGCGTTCCAGCTTCATCGCTAGAGCCGCTTCCTTGAGTTTGCGTGTGATGGTGCGGTCTTGGCTCAGGAAGACGGTTCGGGCCAGTTGCTGGGTGATGGTGCTCGCCCCTTCCCGGACAGCGCCCTGGCGGACATTGGTGACGATGGCGCGGGCAATCCCCCAGCCATCCACCCCGTCATGCTGATAGAAGCGCCGATCTTCCGCGGCGATGAAGGCTTCTGCCACCGTTTGCGGCATCGTGCCGGGCTTGACCTTCTCGCGGGTCGCTGGCCCCAGCTTCTGGATCACCTTGCCGTTGGTGGAGAGCAGGGTGATCGTTCCCGGTCGGTTGAAGCTGGCAATTCCCCGGGCATCTGGAAGAGTGGCATCCACCAGCTCTGTCAGAGCTCTCGTGCCCAGTGCAGCCCCCACTCCCACCGCAGCTGCAGTGCCTGCGATCAGAGCCCATTGCAGGCGGGAACGGTTCACATCACCTGGGTCAGGGGGCTGTGGCCCACAGCCAATGCGGTCACCAGCATTCCGAGCACCAGGAACGGCTGGGCGCTGGCTTGATATTTGACGTCAAAGGCCACGGGGTCTCTCAACAACCAGATGTCTTGGAAGGTGATCTGAGGAACAATCAAGAGAACCAACAGAACCGCTGCGAAATGTTGGCCGATCCCAATCAAGACGGCAACCATCGCCAGCTGAAAAACATCAATCATTCCGGCGCTGATCCAACTAGCACGTTCGATCCCGAAGACCACAGGCAAGGATTGAAGGCCGAGCTCGCGGTCGCCTTCGACGCTCTTGAAGTCGTTGACAACAGCGATGCCGAGTCCAGCGAGGCTGTAGGCGAGGGTGAGGAGCGCTGTGCCCCAGGTGAGTTGACCGAACAGGGCCTGACCGGCCCACCAGGGAAGGGCGATGTAGCTGGCCCCAAGGGCGTAGTTCCCCAGCCAGCCGTTCTGCTTCAGTTTCAGCGGAGGTGCTGAGTAGATGTAGCTCACAAAAGAGCCACCCAAGGCCAGGAGAAACACCACCGGGGTGCTGTGCCCAGCCCAGCGGTCGAGTCCGTAAGAGACCCCAAGGCCTGCCAGCAGCAACACCCAGATCTGCAGCTTGACCTGGCCCAGAGGAATCGCTCCCGAAGGAATCGGCCGATAGGGCTCGTTAATCGCGTCGATCTCGCGGTCGTAGTAATCGTTGATGGTTTGGGTGAAGCCCGCGAGCAGGGGGCCGCTCATCAACATGCAGGCGAAGGCGGCAAGCACGTGATCCAAACGCCACTGGTAGTTGCCGCTGGCGGCGGCCCCACAGATCACGCCCCAAATTAGGGGGATCCATGTGACCGGTTTCATCAGCTGCAGCCGCAGCTTCCAGATGTTGGTGGTGCCGGAGGCACCTTTCATCCCAAGCAGCTGACGCGCGTCGCTCACGGAGACTGTCCTCAGGAGGCGGCGATTTCGTCTTCGAAGAACCAGCTGGTGGAGCCATCACTGAGCTCGACCACCACACCGATTCCCTTGCCGTCGACAGTGCGGAAATCCTTCACCGTGCCGTTGGCGTCCTTCTTGAGAAGGTCCACCATCGCCTGTGGAATGCGATCCCGCACGCGGGTCACGCGAACCTTGGAGCCGATCGAGATGACGTCACCCTGGGACATGGCCTGCGAGGCTTGGAGAGTGGCGCAACCTTAACAGTCGCTTTTGCGCCGAATCGATGGTTGCTCTGCGTCTGATTCCCTGCCTCGATGTCGCCCGCGGACGGGTGGTGAAAGGTGTCAATTTTGTTGGCCTGCGCGATGCCGGTGATCCGGTGGAACTCGCCTGCCGTTACAGCCGTGCAGGGGCTGATGAATTGGTTTTCCTCGATATCGCGGCCAGCCACGAGGGGCGCGGCACCCTGATCGACATGGTGCGTCGCACCGCTGAATCGGTCACGATTCCTTTCACAGTGGGAGGTGGGATCAGCACCGTTGAGGGGATCACCGAGCTGTTGCGGGCCGGTGCTGACAAGGTGAGCCTGAACTCTTCGGCGGTGCGTCGGCCTGAGTTGGTGCGGGAGGGGGCTGATCAGTTCGGCTGTCAGTGCATTGTTGTGGCTATTGATGCCCGTCGGCGCGATGCAGGTGGGTGGGACGTGTATGTGAAAGGAGGGCGTGAGAACACCGGTCTCGATGTTGTGGAGTGGGCGAAGAGGGTGGCGGGCCTCGGGGCCGGCGAGATCCTGCTGACGTCGATGGACGGCGATGGCACCCAGGCTGGATACGACCTCGCCTTGACCCGGGCCGTGGCGGATGCCGTTCCCATTCCTGTGATCGCCTCCGGAGGAGCTGGTTGCATGGATCACATCGCCAAAGCTCTGGATGTAGGCCCCGCGGGAGGGCATGCCTCTGCAGCTTTGCTGGCTTCGCTGCTGCACGATGGCGTTCTCACGGTGGAACAGATCAAGCAGGATCTGCTCTCCCGTGGCCTGACGATTCGTCCATGAAGCCTGGTGATCCCGCGGCGGTGGAACAGCTGTTTGATGCTGTGGCTCCGCGCTACGACCGCTTGAACGATGTGCTCAGTTTCGGGCTGCATCGTCAGTGGAAACGTCAGCTGGTGCGTGCTCTCAAGCCGGCGGCTGGTGAACAGTGGCTGGATCTGTGCTGTGGGACAGGAGATCTGGCCTTGGAACTGGGGCGCTGTGTTCGCCCTGGCGGCACGGTGACCGGTATGGATGCGGCCGCGGCTCCACTGGAGCAGGCCCGCCAGCGCCAACGGCAGCAGCCTTGGTTGCCGGTGTCCTTCCAGCAAGGGGATGCCCTGCAAACCGGATTGCCTAGCGCCTGTGCTGACGGTGCGGTGATGGCCTACGGGCTGCGCAATTTGGCGGACCCGTTGCAGGGGCTGAAGGAACTGCGACGGCTGCTGAAGCCAGGGGGACGCGCAGGGGTGCTGGATTTCAATCGATTGCCGGCGAGCGGAGCGGCGGCTGCGTTTCAACGCTTCTATCTGCGCCGCCTGGTAGTGCCCGCCGCCGCTTCAGTGGGTTTGCGCGAGGAGTACGCCTACCTGGAGAGAAGCCTGGAGCGCTTCCCTGATGGGTCTGAGCAGGAGCGGCTGGCACAGGAGGCGGGATTTGCTGAAGCGGTCCACCGCGCTGTTGTGGGAAGACAGATGGGGGTTTTGACCCTCAGGGCGTGAACCTTTGGCTGTGTCGCTTGCGACGCACCCCATTGCTGACCTAGAAAAGCTAAAGAGAAAGTTAAGGGGAGGGTCCGGTTTGGCGTTTCCGCTGCCGAAGCTGCTGCCCCGCATCGAAGAGCTGCTCCAAGAGGTCGAGTGGCTGGATGGTCTGATCCTGATCACAGATTCCGATCGCACCTGTTTCGTCTCTTTCTCTCAGGTGGATCCGCTGCTGCGCCGCCTGCGTCAGCGACCCAAGGGCCCGGAAGTGGCCGAAAAACTCTGCATGTCCCTGCTCGACTGCCATGGAAAGGGAGGGGCAAAGCCTGTCCTGGTCTTTCAAGGGGACGGCAGTTTCTGGCTCGGAATGATTGGCCCCAGCGGCAGCAATCCGCATCGCCATCACGCCATTGCGCACCTGCGCCGTTGCCTGGCCTTGGAGGGCTGACCGGTCACTGGGCAGAATCGGAACTCAGGTAGCCCCGGCCCAGTGCATTTTCAGGACATCATCAGCACGCTTAACCGGTTCTGGGCGGACCAGGGGTGTCTGCTGCTGCAGCCCTACGACACGGAAAAGGGTGCCGGCACCATGAGTCCCCACACGGTGCTTCGTGCCATCGGCCCCGAACCCTGGGCCGTGGCCTATCCCGAACCCTGCCGCCGCCCCACCGATGGTCGCTATGGCGATAACCCCAATCGGGCTCAGCACTACTTCCAGTACCAGGTGCTGATTAAGCCGTCTCCCGATGGCATTCAGGAGACCTATTTGGCTTCGCTCGAGGCTCTGGGCATCAAGGCCGCTGATCACGACATCCGTTTCGTCGAAGACAACTGGGAATCCCCCACCCTCGGGGCCTGGGGGGTGGGCTGGGAAGTCTGGCTCGATGGCATGGAGGTCACCCAGTTCACCTATTTCCAGCAATGCGGAGGTATTGACTGCAAGCCGGTTTCCATTGAGATCACCTACGGCCTGGAACGGCTGGCCATGTACCTCCAGGACGTTGAAAGCATCTGGGATTTGAGCTGGAACGGCAAGCGCAGCTATGGCGAGATCTGGTTGCCGTTTGAAAAGGGCCAGTGCCATTTCAACTTCGAGGCCGCCAATCCTGAGCGGCTTAAGCAGTTGTTTGCCATCTATGAGGCTGAAGCCTCTGATTTGATCGAGCAGAAACTGCCGGCGCCGGCCCTGGATTTCGTTCTGAAGTGCAGCCACACCTTCAACCTGCTGGAAGCCCGTGGCGTGATTTCCGTGACCGAACGCACGGCCACCATCGGTCGTATCCGCAACCTGGCCCGCAAGGTGGCCGAGGGCTGGCTGGCGGAACGGGAGGCCTTGGGCTTTCCGTTGCTGGAGGGGGGAACTCTCGAGACAGCGGCGTAATGGTTTCTGAGTCGACGTCTTTCCGTTGATGGCGTTGCCCTCTGCCTACTGGTACTCCTTGTGCTTCGAGGAGTGCTGTTGGGGGCACCAACGCCGAGTCGATCTGATCCATCGCGCCTGATTCAGACGCCGTCAGCAGCGGTGGTGATCAGTGGTCGATTGGTCGCCGACGTGCGGCGTTTCCCCTCAGGCTGTTCTGTCCTGCTGGAGGTGGATCGGGTTGAGGGCCACCGGGCCATGGGGCGCACTGAGTTGCAGCTCCCTGAATGCGCTTCAACGCTGCTCCAGGGCTGGCACGTCCAAGCAACTGGGGTTCTGCGGCGTCCGATGCCTGGTGCCCACCCACTGTTGCCGGGATCGGCGGAGCGTCTGGCCCGCCAAGGCAGTTGGAGTCGACTCAGGCTCGACAGCATCGAGGTTCTGCGGCGTCCACCGACACCTTTGGTTGATCTGCGGCGTGATGTTGCCCAGCGGCTTCAGAAGGCCTTAGGGCCGCGGCGGGGCGCCTTCCTGTCCGCCCTGGTTCTAGGCAGCGCCCAGGTGCAGCTCCCCGAAGACGTGCGACAGGCGTTCCGCGTTGCCGGCTTGTCCCATGCGCTCGCTGCATCGGGTTTTCACTTGTCAGTGCTGCTGGGCAGTGTGCTGATGCTGGCCCGCCATTGGGCCCCTTGCCTGAGGCTTCCTCTGGCTGGCCTTTCGCTGCTGCTGTTTGTCTGTCTTGCCGGGGCCCAGCCATCAGTGGTGCGGGCGGTGCTGATGGCTGCGATCGCATTGCTGATTCGTGAGTCAGGCCATCACAGCCGTCCGCTCGGCGTGCTTCTGCTGACACTCAGCGGCATGCTGCTGTTTCGGCCTGGCTGGGCCTTGTCGATCGGCTTTCAACTCAGTGCAGCAGCAACCGCTGGTTTGATCCTTACGGCTCCACGCCTGGAGCAGGCTGTTCAAGGTTGCCTGCCTGATCGCTGCCGCGGCGTGGCCGCGGCGCTCTCCATCCCCGTCGCGGCTTTCCTCTGGACACTGCCCCTGCAGTTGCTGCACTTCGGTGCGATGCCGCTTTACGCCTTGCTCGCCAATCTTCTGGTTGCTCCGCTGCTGGCGCCTCTGACGCTGCTGGCCATGTTGTCGGCGCTGTTGGCGTTGGTGTTGCCTCCGTCCGTTCTCCCCCTGCTGCTGTGGCCGGCGCAGCAGATGGCAGGGCTGGTGATGGCCATCTCGATCTGGATCAGTCAATGGCCTGGAGCGCTAATGCTCACCGGTCGTCCGCAGGCGTGGGTTGTTGCACTGCTGGTTGTGGCCTTGTTGCCCTGGCTGCTGAGGGCAAGTGCTAGCAGCAGGCGCTGGTCGCTGCTCCCCATGGCAGCTGCCTTGCTGGCCCACGGCTTGTTGCAGCTCTCCGATGGCCTCGTGGCGGTCGAGCGTTTTGGTCGCCACTGGTTGCTGGCTCGTCATCGTGGGCGTGCTGCTCTGGTAAGCACCCATGGCGATGTCCGGAGTTGTCGGATGGCGCAACGGGTGGCCGCTGTGCATGGTCACTCCCGCCTGGATTGGGTGATGTTGTTGGATCCAGTGGCCACGGATGTGCTCCCCTGTTGGCAAGAGCTTGCACACCGCGTAGAGGCCCCTCAGCAGGGCCGCCCTCCAATCGCCACAGGCAAGATGCTGCGGAGTGATGGGTTGTCGGTGCAACGCGCGCAGTACCGCACTGGATCACTGGTGTTGCGGGCGGGACGGCAACGCTGGCAGCTGCTCCCCAGGCCTCAGGCCATGTGGAAACTTCAGCAGCAGCAGAGATCAGGCCCCCAGCAGGTTTTCACTGGAACATGGCTTGGCTTCAAGCCTTCTGCACCGCAGCGCCGTTGGCTTCTGCAGCATTGGGCTGGCTCGCGGTTCATTGGCCTCTAAAGTTCCTACACGTCCTCGGACGTGTGGAGAGGTGGCAGAGTCCGGTTGATCGCGCACGACTCGAAATCGTGTAGGGGTAACACCCTCGTGGGTTCGAATCCCACCCTCTCCGTGTCAAGTACTTCCCAGGAAGTTCTCTGAAGTCCCATCCTCTAGTGAGGGTTGGGCTTCTTAGCGTTTAGAAGGTCACAGGAAGTCCCCTAAGGACCTCAAGTCTGCAAACAACCTTTTTCGTTTTGAGCAGTTGTTTGGGGGTCTTCTGCAGTCCCAAATAGACTGCCATGGATAGGATCTCAAGAATTAAAACCCGCAAAGTGTTGCCTGGTCTTGAATTACGTGTAGGGCGAAATCAATGGGTACGGCATCTGTTGGACCCTTTGTCTGACAGCTATTTATTACCGCTAGCCGATAAGAGAAATTTACACTAGACGCGCTTCTCTGATTAGAAAGGTTTAGAAGAGTATTGTAAATGGTAGAATTAGAAGCGACGAGTTGATAAATAAATAAGCAAATAAAGAATATGTTGCAGACCATGTTCCCGCATGTTAAGTTACAAAGGGCGGTAAATTTACTATTGGCGCTTCAACAAGATTTTGAGCCTTAGCCCATTTCTTTCTTCCTTAAGTTTTTCTAAAATAATGTTTCCGTACCCCAGCTCACTCATTAAAGACTTTAGCGATGAAACAGTAAACCACTTCGCATAATCCCTTACTCCAGCAAAGGGAATCACTCTCCCTCCTTCTCTGTAATTAAAGACCTTATAGGTTCCATGCGAAGTTTCTAATAATTCGTCAGCTTGTTCGTCAGATGCGACTTGTGTATGGAAATAAATGAAACTTGGTTTTAGAGCAGCAACTTGACAACAGTATTTATATGGATTGGTCAAGTGATACAATACACCTCTGCAATGATATAAATCAACATTTAAATTAGGATAAGCAGCTAAGTAAAAATCAGATACAGATGTATTTTCAATATTTAAAAGATCAAAACACGTTGAAGAGCTTTGCCCATGGACCCAAGCCCTCACCATTGATTTAAGTACGTTCTCTATGCGCACATCAAATCCATATACTTTGGCTCCATAAATAGCCATGCTAATAGAATGAATGCCTTCAAAGCAGCCTGATTCAATAACGTTCATTTGATTCAAGTCAATTTTATCATTTAATTCGGTCACTAAATTATCGGGAATGGCTTGTACTGCAGCTCCTTTCCTGGAATTGTATTGACCTCCTACAACATGTTGCGAGCACTGACTGGCCGCAGACCAAGGCAGCAAAACTGAAAGGCGTGCGAAATCCTCGCAAGAAGCAAATCTAAGAGAATTATTTGTAAGCTTGCTGTCACTAAGTTTGCTGCTTTTCTCCAGGTTCAATGCTGAAGAATCTTCACAGTAATAAGCTTCAACTACTTACTGCATTTTTTAAAGTAGTTGAGACTTTGAATATCTTTGCTCGTCAGAATCAAGTAACACCTGGGATAAGTGCGACAAAAATTCGCCGTTCATTCTCGCATTCGATATATATAAACTCACTATACGCACTCAGCACTGATCCGTGAAGCTGATTGTTGAAAAGGTTTTCGCTAGCGATGTAAGAGAAAATTTCAAACGTAAGAGGAGTTGCGTTATGGAGACTCCCAGTAGGTCATCGCTATAGCGAATTTGTCCAAGTGAGACAGCAAGTGCTACATCCAAGTTCTTGCTCTTCTGTGAATGGCGAGTCTTCTGATTGACGCAAGTAAAGGTGCTCACTAATAGATCTTGCTGTTTTCCTACTCCTCACAAGAGAAAAGGTGATGGAACGTGAGAGGGGCAGAACAAGATTCCTTATTTATCGTTATCTTCCATGGGTCTTGAGGATGTCTATCCATCCTTTTGCAAGACATCAACTATTTGGTTTTGAAGATCGCAATTCGATTGGAGCACACTCCTGCCTGGAGTCGTTGCGAAAATCCTGAAATCTTATGCAACCCATTGATTAAATCTTTCCATGGTTAATGCTCCATTCATGTGCTTTTGTATAGATTCGGAAGGCGTGATTTTGCTGCGGAACAAACTTCAGCATCTTAGGTGATGCATGACATATCCAAAACAAAATCTCCGATCATCTGATTCACTATCCTAGATGACTCATTCAGCCATCAACAAAGAGTCTTCCTACGACTACTTAGGCGTCATCGCAGCTTCATCTGCGTTAGCAATAGGGGTTGGACTTCAGAGAACAGAATTAGCTGTTCTTGGAAATATGATGGTCGAGTCTGATTGGATCACATCGGATAATATTGGGCAACTTGTAGGCCTTAATTTAGCTGGATATCTTGCCGGATGTGTGCATCAGACAAGGTTAAAGAGAGAGGATCAATCTCTAAGAATGATCCGAATTGCCTTAATTGTATGTATCGTGACATTTTTCATTGAGCCACTTTTCCCTTCGATGGGATGGAATGCAATTTGGCGTTTAGTCTCTGGTTGGGGCTGTGCACACCTCGTTACTGGATTGCCCGGTTTTGGTACGCGCCGATTACATGCCGACCAAAAGCGATTGGCGATGGGAATTATCTTTGCAGGTGCTGGTATTGCACCTCTCTTGGATTCTGTATTACTGCCATTTTTTGTTAAAAGCTCTCCAGTAGCTGCATGGGATTTCACTGGCATTTTCTCTATTTTGTTTGCTGTTCCGATATGGATGTTAATTTCAAGAGGTCTATCGGAAGAGCGAGATTTAAAATTATCACATTCTTCAGATCAAGATATACCCAGTTCAGCAACTCAGGAAGCCATCAGTGCTAAATCAACTGCACCGTCAACAATCAATTGGACTCCTGCGCTTAAAATATTTGCACTCACGACACTTCTTTATGGTGCCTCTCAAGTGTCAATTTTAACGTATCAACCTTTATACCTAACTTCAGTTTTTAAGGTCTCGAGCGAAGTCGCTAGCAGTTCATTCGCTTTGGTGGGATTTGGATACACCCTTGGAGCTATCGTTGCAGGTTTAGTTCCGAAAAAAATTCCGACTGATTCGGTTCTTCTTGCATCTGTGGTGATTGGAACTATCGGGACCTGTATCTTTGTTTTTTCCCCAATAATCGCAGTTGTTAATCTTGGAGCGTTTCTCTTTGCCTTCTGGAATGGCGCTTACATTGGATTAATCGTAGCTCGGCTTTCAGAAGTTGTTGGACCACGGCTCGTTCGTCCAGCATGGGCTTTGTTCAGCTTTCTTTTAAGCATTGGCTTTGTGGCAATGACGTTTATCGCTGGCTTCATATCAACCTTCTCTGTGACTATGATTTTTTATATCGGTCTGGCCCTTGTTGTTATTAATCTCATTCTCATGTCGTTGACTGCTACGGCGTTTAAGAAGCAAAATACTTAGTCGACTAGTGAGTCAAAAATTTGACCGTCTTGAATTGAACACATGCCATTCTTAAGTAGAAATTAAAACATTTTGCCACGCATCCACCATGGCTAATATCGATAGTGTCACGGTAGATTTTGATTGTGGATCAGTTCCGTATTGGCTCTCTCTATCCCGTTGACAAAGATGGAGCACCAAACGTCTTCCTTTCATCAGGATATACTTTAGGGCAGGATAATAATGGTTATTTTGTTAGTGAAAATGTAACTAATAACGGCACGCTTAAGGCTACATTAGAAATTACAACAGATCCGGTTCAGATTAAAAATGTCAGCAAGTTTGTTGGTGATTGGCTGATCCCTCAACTAATCAACAAAGAGGATGAAAATAGCATCTTTAACCAATATCTAACATCTATTACGGCCAGCTTTAAGACAGGAAAAGGAGGATGGGGGGCTTATGCCAATAATCAATTGCTCGAAGCACTAAGCTACATAGGATATAAGGGAGTGGGTTATGATCAATCTGCCAATCAAACCGGTGAATGGGCAAATACATCCGTCCTTGATAGCGACCTTCATAAGGCAGTATTGAACAAAGATAACTATTATCCTGAGGATCTATGGAATAACGATAGAGGTATTGATACTGTTTTATCTGACTTTGATTCCAATGCACTGCTCAAGAATTTAGCATCAATGAGTGGTGCCTCTGAGGACACAGCTCCTCTTTGGTATCCATCAATGCTGTATACCTACGGGTTAGAGGGCAAAGGAACATCCTATCCAGGCCCTGTTTTAATGATAAAGCCTGGTGAAACTTTAGAGCTAGAATTTGATAACAATATAAGTATCGCTGGCCTCACCGGGAAGCAGGCCCAAATGGCTTCCATGGTTGAGAACAATTCCTATGGCCTCAATGGTGGAGCCATGGCCGGTGGCATGGATAGTACTAATTTTCATATGCATGGTGGCCATGTTGTTCCATCTGGATTCGGTGACAATGTCGTTAGTCGATATACAACTGGGCAAGATTGGACAACAATCATCGACATTCCGGATGATCATGGAGTGGGTTCTTACTGGTATCACCCCCATTTTCACCCGGCTGTTAACACTCAAGTTTATGGTGGCCTTTCAGGGTTCATGCAAGTTGGAGATCCACTGAGCTTAATTCCTGCATTTAAAGACGTACCAAGAAACCTAGGCGTCATCAAAACGATGCAAGTTGGTATCGATAAAGATTCAGGAAATTATGAATTAGCTTCAGTCAACGGCAACATCTTAGGTACTGAGGGGCTTGCTGCTAACCGTGCAAGTATGTTTACGATTAATGGTGAATATCAGCCAGAAGTAAATATGAATGCCGGTGGCTGGCAGTCATTTAGTTTTAGCAATCAAGACAATAACTATTATATGAATCTAGCCATACGTCATCAGAAAAGTGATGGCTCGTGGGTTGCTTTGCCGCTTTATATGTACGGTGAAGATGGTCATACTTATCCTCAGATTCAAAAAGTTGAGCAGGGCGTCTTAGGTTATCAACAAGATGGAAGTTTGAGTAATGCTACCTCATATGAACAAGCATCCAATCTGATCTCCTTACCCTCTGGTAAGAGAATTGATTTGCTTGTGAATCTTCCTGCAGGTAAATCAGAGCTGATCAGTGCTTATAGTTTTGAAGGTCAAAATGGACAGGAATTTGACATTAATTCATTACGCTGGCAACCTGATAAATATGCAGAACTTTCAACTAAAAATACAGATTTCTCTGATCCTAATTCAGGCCCAGGAGCAATTGCCACTTTTAACGTTAGTGGCGATTCTCCTCACATTGATACACAAGTTCTCGATGATTACATTGAGAAAGTAAATCAACAAATCAATGTTCAGAAGATAACACCACTGACCAGCAGTGAAGACTATTCCCCCGATGCTATTCCCAGTGTAAATCTCTTTGAAGACGGATGGAATCCTACACGTAAGCGCCAGTTTAATTATCAAATTTTGCAATTGGTCGGTCCCGATGACCAACGGGATATTCCAACTCAGAAAGCACTTGCTGAACGGGCGCAGGCTGGTTCACCAGTGAATAACTATGATTTGATTGCTACTTCCAACGAGAATCCATGGCTTGGTTATGTCAATCCTGATTTGATTAATGACCATGTTTTTCCCAATGGTCCATTGGTTATTGCTCAGCTTGGCACAATGGAGGAGTGGTCATTACGAAACTGGAATTGGGGCGGAAAAGACGTGGCTAATGGTGGCTACTTCACTGCCCACCCTTTTCATATCCATGTCAATGATTATCAGGTAAAACACAGTGATAATGAGTTGTCGAATAAGCGCACTCTCGAAGATGTCACTCAGCTCAATTCATCTGGATATAACTATAATAAGGATGGAACGCATTATAAGCTTGATCCTCTAGTAGGTGAGTTTGTACCAACTGACGACGGACTTGATCCCTCAGCGACACCTTATACAACTGGATATAATGATACGACGATCAGAATGTTATACCAAGACTTTCTTGGAACCTTTGTTCACCATTGCCATTTGCTGGAGCATGAAGATGCTGGCATGATGCAGGTCGTTTCAGTTATTGAGAATACTGATTCAAGCTGGATTGTTCCTGCTGAGTCTTTTCGCCTAAATAAAAAGGGTTTGATTTTACGTGAAGCTGATTCTCTTGAACAAGTGGTTCTTCCTTTGCGGCATGTATTGAGAAAGAATATAGCGAGAATTCAAGTAGGAGACATTTCCAACGATTTCATCCAAGATGTTATTTTGTCATACAGTGGAGAAGCAAATTCATCGGGGCGTGTTCACATCTATGATGGTGCTTCTCTTAAAAATGATCAGCAAGCTGTATTGCTTTCTCGTTTTAAACCCTATGAAAATTCAACTGTAGCCCCTTGGGCTTTCAATAGCGATTTTACGGGTGATGGAAAGAGAGATCTGGTTACCGCTGGGTTTATTAAATCCCTGAATGGTCATAATAGAGTTAAACTTTCAGATTTGGAATTGACTGGTTGGCAAGCACAGGATACTCATTTTGATTGGTCAAATCTTTATAGTTATCGCCCTTGGGAAAAAGTAGATAATGCAAGATCTCTTAAGCTTAAAAGCTCTTCAACTGCTGTTGGTGTTGGAGATTTTAATTTAGATAATTTTGATGATTATGCTTTTGCTTATGTTGATGATGGAACTTTGAGAATTCGAATCCTCGATGGTTCTTCTGTTTCTTTATTGAATCAGACTGGCCAATTTGAAGGAGGTTATTTACCTGATACTGACATCCTGTCTGACATTGAATATAAGTCATCGAGCTTCGATGATCTCGAATCACTGTCAATAACATCCGGTTTCAATAGTTATTCGCAATCGGCAATTGAGAACTTAATTGTTACCGCTGAATCAGAAGCAGGTAATAGTCATGTTTTGACTTTTCAGCTCAATTCAGGACACTTCATTGCTACTGGTACAACAGACCCAGATGACACTCCTATGAGTGGGCATGGAATGAGCTCTGATAACGATCATGGTGATCATCAGGGCCATCAGATGTACACCCCATCTCTAGATGGTGTTGATCATATTGGAGGTGCCTTCAAGCTTAGCTTAACGAATCATCAAAGTATCGAACCTGGTTTATCTTCAGCCACTCCAACTTTTGCCGGTGCTCTTGCAAATGGCTCTTTGATCATGGATGATTATTTGATTTTCAGCCAAGGGGCTTCCGACGGCGAATATCATATTGGTAATCCATCTAGTTCAGAGGATATATACAACAGCACACAGGATTTGTATATCAATCTGAAAGGAATAGATCGTGTAACTTCAGATGATTTAACTGGTATTACACGGTCAAAAAAAGATCCATCATTGCCAAATCTCAGCTTTTCGTATTCTGCAAATGATGTTGATGAAAGAGTCAATCTTGCTCAACTAGCCTATCAAGCTTATACGAATAAAATGATTAAGCCAAGTGATCTTGCAAAGCTTTCTGTTGCCAATCAAGGCTCCAAACTAACATCGCAGGAGCTGGTCACTAAAATTCTTGTTAATTATTCAGAGCTAGTTGAATCTTTCTTTGGAGGCAAGCTTGATGAGCTGTCTTCCGATGCTATTTCAAATAAGGTCTTCAATACTCTTTACGATAGAAGTCCTAATTCCAAGGAACTATCAACTTGGGCATCTGCCGTGAATAATGGATTGTCTAAGAATGATTTGCCACTGGCTATTTTGCGTTCTACAAGCGGTCGCGACACCTACCGGGTTGGCTTATTAGCCGCTGCAAGCACATGGTCGCAAACACAGTGGGGCACCAATGCGGTCGTCGACGGTAACTTTGGTCAGGGTTTGCTTGCCAATAGTTCTTCTTCTTCTTTTAATGAATTATCCGATTTTGTCCTTGAATCCGTACAAGTCAATAATTGGAAGGATGCCAATTCTGTTTTTACAGAATACAGAGACGAGGTGCTGACCTCTTTGAGCGGTTCGCCGATTTCAGACACCGGCTTCTTCTAATTCATTCTAAAATAAATCTTCATTCTTGTTTGATTGATTTAGCGCCATGGCTAACGTTTAATTATAGATTCTCCTTGTCTCTTTATGTCTGCTTTTGATTATATAATTGTCGGTGCTGGAACAGCTGGTGCTGTCATTGCTGCCCGCCTAACTGAAGACGAAAATACAAAAGTTTTGCTTCTTGAGGCTGGTCCTCACTTCTCCTCCATTGAAGAAACTCCTCGTGATCTTTTGGATTCCCGTGCGGTTTCTGTTGAAGATCACGACTGGCATTACATCACGCAGGTAACCCCAGGGCGAGATTTTCCCTATGCACGGGGCAAGGTGAGTGGTGGTTGCTCTGCTGTTAATGGTGTGATTTCTCTGCGTGGTCTTCCGCAGGATTTCAGAGCATGGGCCGCAGCTGGTAACACTGGCTGGGACTGGGAAGATATCTTGCCCATGTACAAACGAATCGAGAATGATATTGATTTTGGGTATGCTTCTTATCACGGTAGTTCCGGCAAGATTCCTATCCAACGTTTTAGGCCTGATCAGTATTCCCCAGTAGTTGGTGCGTTTAAGGAATCAGCTATGGCTGATGGTTATGCCTGGGTGCCAGATCACAATCACCCAAATGGTTATGACGGTGTAGGGCCCATTCCCATGAATCGTGCAGGAGATGGTTCACTGCGTGTTTCCAGCTCTATTGCTTACCTTTTGGATGCTCAATCCCGTCCGAATCTGACGATCAAGGATCGGACGATGGTCAATAAAGTTCTATTCTCTGGTAAAGATGCCATTGGCGTTGAGGTTGTTAATTCGGATAATTCTGTTGAAAGTCTATTTGGCGGAGAAGTGATTCTCAGCGCTGGCACCATTAATTCTCCTTCGATTCTTCTGCGTTCTGGTGTTGGTCCAATTGACGATATGGATCGATTGAACATTAAGTGCGTCAATAATTTACAGGGTGTTGGTAGTAATCTGATCGACCACTCATTAGCGGTTGTCGCTGCTTATCCAAAACCCGGCATTGTGAATGAGACCGATGATGACGTTCAAATGGTTATTCATTACACCGCCCCCGGCAGCAGTCATATTAACGATATGCAAATCTATTGTCTTGGCAAACTTGGTGCTGAACGTTTTCCAGGTGCAGATCCAACCCGAGGTTTGATGTTTGGTACTGGCATTGTGATCAATCGTCCTGAATCACGCGGGCGCGTCACACTTCAATCTTCTGATCCGAATCAGCAACCCCGCATTGACCATCGCTTGAATTCTCACGCTGAAGACATGCGGAAGATGGTAGACGGTGTTCGACGAGGTTATGAGTTGCTTACTACGGGCGCACTCAAGGATATTTCTGAGGGAGTAGCTGTTTTAACAGAGGATATGATTAACGATACTCGGTTTATCGAGCAATATATTACTGATCGTTCTGCCACAATATGGCATGCGGTTGGCACTTGCAAAATGGGCCCCGCCACTGATAATCACGCTGTTGTTGATCAATATCTAAAAGTGCATGAGTGCACTTCCTTAAGAGTTGTTGATTGCTCAATCATTCCCGATCATGTATCTCGCAATCCTATGCTTACCTGTTATGCAATAGCTGAAAGACTTGTTGACCTGATTAGGGCTGGCCACTAATCCCCATTTCCTTCTTCTCCCTTAATTATTTATTTTTCTCATGACTCTCATCTCCGATTCCAACACGTGGGTTTCCTGGACAATCACCTGTTCCTGTAAACCTGATTCATTTGAGCAAATTTCTGCTCTTGCCGCCAAGATGACTGAGTATTTTCAGTCCAATGAGCCTGATACCACTAACTTTGAGTTCAGTGTTAACTCTGCTCGTGACGAAGTTCATGTGTATGAGCGTTACTCCAACTCCGCTCAAGCGCTTCTCCATATGAAGGCCTTCGGAGACTTGTTTGGTTCTGATTTTATGGGTCTCCTGACTCCTGTCAAAGTTGTCGCTTATGGTTTTCCGACTGAAGAGTTGTCGAATGCTCTTAGTGCCCTATCACCTGTAAAGATGGCTTCTTTCCAAGGTTTTTGCAGATAAACTTTGGTCTCTTTAACTTCTTTTGTCACCATCACATTGTGTTGGTGACTTTTTTATGCTTTTACTTTCCCTTACTTTGCGCTCTTTGAACATTCTCTTCACCTACTATTGATTATTTGTTACGCGCTCTCTTTGCTTAGTTATGAAATCCACATGCATTGGCTTACCGTTATGTTTTGCCTAAAGTGATAGAAGCTACCCTCCTTCCATGAAGCGCATCGACTCTTTTATCAGTATCTACCCTCTTTTCCGTGTGAAAGATGGTCAAATGAATGCTATTAAAAAGATCACCGATGAAATTATTTCCCGTGGCCATGGCGAGGAAGGTACACTATTGTTCACTGCTGCCTTTAGTGATACACATTTGTTTCTAAGGGAAAGCTATGTTGATCACAAGGCTTTTCATGTACATCTTGATACTGTAAATGATATCTTGGATGAATTCTTCTCTATGCTGGAGTTAGAAAGTTTGGTTATTGTTGCGAGCGAAGATGATATCCAAAAAATGAAGGTTGAAATGAAGACCCTTGGCATGCAAGCTACTTATTGCGTTATCAATAATGGATTTTCAATCTAGAAGTCATTCCTTTCACACTTTAGTTAGCAGATCTTTATTTTGTATGTTCCTATGATTTACATTAGGCCCAACCGAAGTAATCAGCTTCCAAATGCCATGTAGCTTGCCTCATATTATCTTCCACATCATGATATACGGCATCTTTGGTTAGGTGCATTAGTGTTGCGTCTCCATCATCTTGCGTTAACAGCAAGCTTCCCTGCCCCCTATTGTCTGCGTCAATATCAAAATATTGAAAATCTATATCTGTATATCTTTGGTCCAATGTGATTTTTCCATTCATTATTAATTCAGTTACTTTGCTGCCTTTTTGGTTCGTGGTCTTCGTTGGATTGATTATCTCATCCCCCATACTCATCATACTATTTACTTCACTTTCACTGCCCATATTCATCATGCTATGCCCATTATTATCTCCATGACCAGCATGAGCACCCTCGGATGAATTAAGAAGCCAGTTCTTTAATTCCGAATTTTTACCTTTTGATTTGTAATCGACCATCATCGTAGAGAGATTTGCCAAGTAGGTCTGGTTATACTTCTCATGGTCGAAATTATATGTCTCACCATCAGGCGCTTGTGGTTGCTCATCTGGAAGTGAATAACCAATTGCTATTCGTACGGCATTATCAGTATTGCCATGTGGATTAAAATATGATGGTTGCCCCCAGAGCTTTGCCATATTCGATAGCTTCTCTTCTTTGCACCCCATCGCAGAATGATCCGTTAGTTTCTTTCCGTTGAAGCCATCTATAATTCCTTGCCCACCCTCTAGTTGGCTAACAATGATATCTGCATAGTTATCGCCGTTCATGTCTCCTACTGCAAGATCAATTCCATCGCTTTTCGCACCACCGAAGGGTGTTAAGCAATATAGCTCCTCATAATTCGACCCACTAAAGACACGAATTTTGGCATCGTAGTTCTTGCCCGAAATTCCAACGATGATGTCGTCATAACCATCCCCATTAATATCACCAACTGCCAAGGATGATTTTAAGTTTTTTCGGTTTCCTTTCCCTTCGGCGCTAATTGTCATCTCTTTTATTTTTTCTAGTGTATTCAGCTTGGGATCATTCCCATTGAGTTTTTCCGAGTAAAAATCTTTTGTACTCTGTCCGTCGAAAATATTGAGTTTGAACCTTCCTTTATTTGAAGACGTGGCTTCAATGACGGCAATATCTTCAATGTTGTCGGTTACATGGACTGTTCTTGCTTCTGGTCCGGGTACAAAGTTCAATGCATTGATATCGCCACTTGCGATGTTGACTCCCCTTGATCGTGAACTCTCAAATGGCTGAAATTCAATCTTGTTTTCACGGTTCGATCCAAGTGATATGTCAACGCTGTTCTTTGTTCTTGAACCATTCGTGATCCAACTGTCATTGGTGTTGAGGATGGTTAATACCGGCACCATCATTCCTCCATCTTCATGGAATAACAAGTGGCAGTGATCTACATACAAGCCGGTGAAGTCTTCAAAGCGAACTAAAATATCTGTTTTAGAGTTTATCAAGTAATCATCTCCCGTATATATGTCTCCATTCCCATCAATTTGATTACCTTCTTCGTCTAGAATCATTGGAGTTCCAAATGGATTCTCTGTTGTTACAGTTCCCTTCGCATAGGCTGGTGCCATTTGGTAGACATCGACCAGTGAATCTCCTATGTATGCATCACCAACTTGATGTGTGCTGGGATCTATTCCTACATTCAGGCCATTAATTGTTTCGACAATGAATTCATTTTGATGCAGGTGAAATGGATGGGCTTGACCCACTTGTATCTGTGTTGGCGGGTTGTCCTTCGGCCATGTATCTCTTTTAAAAGATTTTGAACTATTAACTAGTGACCATCGCTCCAATGTATCTAACATTGCAATTGATATTGTTGGACTGTGATCTGGTTCATGTGTCCAATATTGTTGGTTAATTGTCCATACGCTTTCCCAACTTTCTGGGTCGTTGTAGCCAGGATCAATATATTCTTCGCCGTCAGGCCCTATTTCCGTACCACGGCCTTCTTCATTTTTTATTTTTTGAGCGTCTGTGAACCAATTAAACTCTCTTTCTCGTGCTACTCCTGACGTTGCTGCTTCCTCTTTGAGCCCGAGCGCATGAGTTCTCTGACCATCAAGATAGTCCCAGGCGTCAGGCTGATCAGAGCTTTGTACCGTATTTCCTGTTACTTCTACTGTGGCTAAGACCTGAGATGGGGTAATCTGAAAGCCATCGTTGTACCCAAGATACGTTTCACTAGAATTCTTGGGTCTATTTGTTTCATTAGGTGCTAAATCCCCGAGTACTTCTTCGCTAGCATTACTAATAAAGTAGTAATCTCCTGGTTTGTTAAAGGAATGCTGGATTGTAATTCTTCCGCCCGGTGATATTCCAGGCAGTGTTGATACAGAGGTGTCGTATTCCGACGCCCATCGTGATATATCGGAATCTATACCCAATAAGTTTGGCGACTCCAAGCTTATGTTTCCGTTATCATCAACATGAATTAGTTGAATAATATGACTAGAATTCAATGAGAAATTCAGAAAGCCAAACGTGACCCATTCACCTGTATCGGCTTTAATCGTGGGATTGTATTGCCCATTGACTGTGTGTATTAAATTCTCTGTTGTTTCGGCTGCTACATAGTCTGCATATGTTGCACCTTTCCCTTCTTTTATCCCCCAATATGGATTACCTGTAAAGTGTGCTAATGGCTGGTAATTGTTGCCGTTGAAGGGTGATGAGCTGTACTTGTAATAATTGCCTTCGTCGTCGCTGAATACCCGTGCAGGCATTTGTTGTGTGTTTTCCCAGTTGTGTTCTCCCTGCTCAATATTGGGATTAATCTCTTGTTCAACCGCCCATGATTGCAAACTCAATAGGTGAATATTTTCTTTTGTCGGGTCATATCCGCTTAGATTGTTTGTATCTTCCGAGTCTGGCAAAATGAATACAGGTAGCGCCGCGCCGCCTGCCAGTGACAATGATGTTGAACCATGTAGATGTGGATGCATCCAAAGCAATCCACTCGGATGATTTTCAGGAATTTTGTATTCATATTCTTGGCTATCACCATTTTCCACGGCAATCATGACGTTATCACTTTTTCCCTGGGGTGATACGTGGGAGCCATGCAAATGAAGATTAGTACGTTCTACTGTTCCATTCCATTCCTTTGTTTGAGCATCTATGCCAAGATTGTTTGTTAATTTGACTTTTATAGTGTCTCCTGGATCCGCGATGATGAAAGGCCCTGGCGTCTGACCGTTATAAAGCCAGAATTCATTGTCATAGATGCTCTGTGAGAACTCCTCCCTGACTCTTATTTCACCAAAACCATCTACCGTAATCTTTTTGTGTGATGCAAGTGATAAGTCAATATTGACTTCATCAAATTCTGGTCCCCAACTTGAATAGAATGTTCCATCCTGATTCGTTCTTTCATATTTGCCCTGGCTGTGTCCAATATTTGCTTTTTGCCAATCAAGCCACCCACTTGCTATGGCGATATACGTTTGATGCTGTGGGAGCACATTGAAATATGCGCTGTCTTGAGCATTTCCCGTTAACCCTGCATTCCTCGACCAGTTCTCGAAATTTTTCTGACCAATCGTCTTCGCATTACGCAGGTCTTCCAGGTTTGCCACGATGCGTATTCAGTTCCTTCTAATTTTAGGAGCTGTACTTTTATTGCCCTTTCTTTTTATGGTTTATTCGTTTTTCCTCCTTGCGTCAGGTTTTGCATTCCTTTCACATTGATTTTTGCTTATGTCCCTTCCTCTGGTATTTGCACTGTTTTTGATTAGATGCTGTTCATTTTGACTATCTTTCGCCTTCTTCCAGTTCTTGTTGTTTTTGCTGATGGTCGTTGAATGCCTCGCAATTCAATATTTGTATATTCTACCCATTAATATTTGTTTCTTTCCTGTCTTTTTTAGTCCGGTGAGTGAATGGAGGATGCTTAGGCCCTTTGCTTGGGAGAGAGCTGTTTATTGTTTTATTTTCCATTCTCTGATGATGATCGTTGTTTTATCGGCTGACCTGGGGGATTGAGGTAAGAATTGTTTTGTTAAACGTATTGATTATTGCGCTCTTCTTGTATCTTAGTTGTTCCAGGTCGTTCAGCCACTTTGTGTATTCTCTGTGATATAGAGTGTCCGATAGCTTTTTGTTTATCCTCGTTGTTAGGGCAATTAGTGCAGCCCGCATTGAAGGTTCATCCTCTGTGTGCAGTCTTTTAAATATTCGTTGGCGCCATTCTTTTGGTGATGTGTATAGGGTGATGATATCGACCCTTTTGCTTCGTTTAGATATTTTGCGTAATAGCTTCAAATTGCTCTTGTGATTGATGCTTGTCAGATCGATGTGGAGCAATAAGCAGTATTTTAGCTTTCTGGTTTTTCGCTTCTTGAAATTCGCTGGATCCATTAACCGTTGCATGCGTTCCACCGTTGATCGTTTCATTCTTTGATTCGGATCACAGCCCAATTGTTTTAGTACTTTTAATCTAAAATGATCATGTGGTTTCTGGCTTAATTTCTGAATCAACTGGGTTTTGCCTGTGCCAGATGCACCTGCGATCACGATCACGTGTTGAGCTCGTTTCCCTTTGGTTTTATGTCTCATCGTGCCCATTGTGTTGCCGCCCCGATTGTTTGGTGTTTTCTGTCCATCGCTTTTTTCTTCTGCATTGATGCATTAAGTGGTCTATGCCTTTGATGATCTTTGCCCATGGCCTGGTTTGCTTATCCCATGCGGTTGGAGTGCTGTAAGCGATACATTTCGCCTTGCCTTGGTCTTCCTCGATCTAGGTGCCACTTCGTTGCTTGTCTGGTTTCTCTTTGATAGTAATTATCAGCGATCGCTTCATTCCTTAAGAGTGAAACAAGAGAACCAATCCTTGTTCTACTTGATGGAACTCTCGTTCCTCCCTGCTGAGATCGAGCCCCACATTGAGTCCCTCTTTGACTGCATCCTCAAAAGGGGGTGTTGATGGCGGAGCGCTGTCGATGCAGAGCGCAGCAATTCCTACTGCTGTGGCATGCCATCGGAAACGGCTTGTGGTGCCGATGTCCGGTTCGTTCAACGCCTCTTCCAGGAGGATGTTGATGGTGAGGTTCGTACTGGACATGTGGACCAGCATCGTGACCTCGGCAGGGTCCTGCAATCAGCTGAGAGACTTCGTATCGTTCGCATCATTGTGGCTGGATGCCCTCGGCTTCGGACCAATTCCCGCAGCGCATCGCTCTGGTTCACGAGTGGTTCTCACCACGCTCGGTCGGTGGTGCTGAACGTGTTGTTGAGGCGATTGATTCCCTGCTGCAAAGCCGCGGCTGCGAACCACAGCTGGCTGCCCTTATTGATGCCGAATCCTGCCGGACTGGCAGTTGGTTGCATGGCCGATCCGTCTTGACTAGCCCGATTCAAGGCCTGCCTTGGGGGCGCAGCCATGTGCAGCAGTACCTGCCTTTGTTGCCGTTTGCTGTTGAACAGATCGATCTCGGCGCAGCTGAGCTGGTGATCAGCAGCAGTCATCTTGTAGCCAAGGGCGTGCTGACGAGTCCGGAGCAGTTGCACATCAGTTATGTGCATACACCGGTTCGTTACGCCTGGGATCAGATGCACGCTTATCTAGAGCGTTCAGCCCTCGCGAGGCGTGGCCTCGGGCCTTTGATTCGCTGGCAGCTGCATGCCCTGCGCCAATGGGATCAGCTCAGTGCTCAGAGGGTGGACCATCTCATTGCTAATTCCCGTTTCACGGCGCGCCGTATTCGTAAGTATTGGGGGCGTGATGCCTCCGTGATCCATCCCCCAGTGGAGGTCAACCGCTTCCGCTGGAATTCAGAACGAGACGACGTTTACCTCTGCCTTTGTCGTTTGGTCCCTTACAAACGAGTCGACTTGGTTGTGCAAGCCTTTAATCGATTGGGCCTGCCCCTGCTTGTGGTCGGGGATGGGCCGGAGCGTGCTCGGCTTGAGTCCCTGGCAGGGCCAACCGTCACTTTGCTTGGCCGACAGTCTGGGCAACAGGTGGAGGAGCTGTTGTCTCGTTGTCGCGCTTTTGTTTATGCAGGCCTCGAGGATTTCGGCATTGCTCCTGTGGAAGCGATGGCCGCTGGGGCTCCCGTGATCGGCCTTGGCCGTGGAGGTTTATTGGACACGGTGCGCTGTGCAACGGCCGGGTTGCGAGAGCCCACCGGGGTTCTTTTCCCGGAACAGAGTGTGGAGTCGCTTGTTCAGGCTGTGGAGTGGTTTGAGCAAGGCCGAATCTGGCGTTCCTTCGACTCGGAAGCCATCCGTCAGTGGGCCGAGCGGTTTAGGCCAGAAGCATTCGCCGCACGCTTTGAATCTGCTCTGCAAACGGCCTGGCAGGCCCATCGACGCGGCTGTGACGTTGCAGCGAGTGACCCCGCCGAGATGTCAGGACTCCGCCTGTGACGTTGAGTGTGCTGAGTCCCAGGTTGAGCCTTTGACCTCGGCCTCTCGGCCATCCTTGCTTCAGACCGCTGGTCGTGCTGCCCGCCGTGGCAAGTACAAGCCCCACCTTGCGCTGATCTCAGCCCCCCCGTCGGAGTTGCCGGCTCTCGCTCTGATTCGCCATCAGAACCGATGGGGCAGGGTGTTCAAGCGAACTGGCGACATCGCCTTTTCCCTGACCGTTCTCGGCCTTGGTTCACCGGTGCTACTTCTCCTGGCTGGCTTGGTCAAGCTCAGTTCACCGGGGCCGATTTTTTACACCCAGCGTCGGGTGGGCCGGGGTTACCAACGGTTCGGCTGCATCAAGTTCCGCACCATGCGTGCCGACGCAGATGTTGTCCTGTCCCGTGTCCTGGAGGCTGACCCATCGCTGCGGGCTGAATTCGAGCGTGATTTCAAGCTCAAGCGTGATCCCAGGATCACTCCGCTGGGTCGTTTCCTCCGCCGTTCGAGTCTTGATGAGCTGCCGCAGTTTTTGAATGTTCTCCGCGGCGAGATGAGCGTGGTGGGCCCACGCCCGATCGTCGATAAGGAGCTTGTTCGTTACGGCCCTTATATGGATGAAGTTGCCTCTGTGCGCCCAGGCCTGACTGGCCTCTGGCAAGTGAGTGGTCGGAATAACCTGAGTTACAAGAAACGCGTCAAGCTCGATCTGGCCTACGCCCGTGGCCGCTCGTTCAGCCTGGATTTCGCGATCATTCTGCGCACCTTTGGTGTGTTGCTTCTGCCGATGGACCGTGGCGCCTACTGATTGGTCTTCAGTGGATGATGGCCAGTTGAATCATCAGAAGAGCACTGATCCAGAGGAGTTCCAATCGACGTGATGCGTTCAGAACACGTCTGACAAGCCCAAGGCTGGCTGTCGGTTGATCAGCTCCCAGAACCGGTTTCTGCACAACACGGTCTCCGTAACGGTTCTCACCACCGAGTTGGATCCCGATGCAGTGGGCGTAGATCGCTTCTGAGCGACCTGCATTGGGCGACGGATCTGTGGCCCCATCCCGTTCTGCGGCCTGCACCCGTTGCGCCCAGCGTGACCATGGCGGGCAGACCAAAGGCAGCGTCAGCATCACTAGACGGCAGGGCAGCCACGTAAGCAGATCATCCAGGCGTGCGCCAGCCGTCCCCAGCCAACGCAGGCGACCTGTGCGATAGCCGAGCATGGAATCGAGCGTGCTGCTGGCCTTGAAGGCCCAGGCCAGAGCGAGTGGGCCAGGGCCTGCGGGCATGACCATCCAGAGCAACGCACCGATGCCCATCCAGAACAAGGGTGCGAAAACGCCATCTACAGCATTTTCTGAGGCTGTCTCGGCAGCAGCTCTGAGCAGTCCAGCTTGATCCAAGCTCTGTACGTCTCGTCCAACAATCCAGCTCAGCTTCCGGCGTGCCGTCTCGAGGTCGCCTTCGTCCCTTTCCGGGAGCGCTTCCAGCACCGCCAAAACGCTGTCGGTCAGGCTGCGGGCCGCCAGGGCACTGGCTAAGCCCACGGTCAGGATCGCAACTCCCAGCCACTGCCACGGAGATGGCAGCCACAACAGTCGCTCAAGGCACCAACCGGCTATGGCGCTTCCGAGCACCAGGATCAGGCTGATCAGGCCACCTCCGCAGCGCAGCTTCGTGGGATGGTCACCGGCCCATTGCTCGACCCTGCACCGCAGCTGCCGAATCCACCACCCCATCACCACTACGGGATGGAGGATTCGGATCGGGTCACCGATCAGCTGATCGAGCAGTGCTGCTCCAATGATCAGCAGGCTTCCCATCTCTCCTGAAGTCATTGGCGGTGAGGTCCCAGGATCCAACAAAAAGCCCCGCTCAGCGCCCCAAGGGCAGCAGAGCGGGGTGTCTGGTGAGTGATGGAGGATTCCACCGGGCGTTTAGGTTTCGCGCTGAATCAGGCGTCCTTCAACCAGCTGAACATCGAGCGCAGTCCCTTGCCCACCTTCTCGATCGGATGTTGAGAGTCGCGGTCGCGAACTTTCTTCATTTCCGGCTTGCCTGCTTCGCACTCGGCAACGAAGTTCTTCGCGAAGGTGCCGTCCTGGATGTCAGCCAGAACGCGCTTCATCTCGGCTTTGGTGTCGGCGGTGATCAGCCGGGGGCCGCTGACGTAGTCGCCGTATTCCGCGGTGTTGGAGATCGAATCGCGCATGGAGGTCAGTCCTCCCTTCACCATCAGATCCACGATCAGCTTCACCTCGTGCATGCACTCGAAGTAAGCCAGTTCGGGCTGGTATCCAGCTTCCACAAGGGTTTCGAAGCCTGCCTTGACCAGTTCGGACAGACCGCCGCAGAGCACAGCCTGCTCACCGAACAAATCTGTTTCGGTCTCTTCCTTGAAGTTGGTTTCCAGGATGCCGGCACGGGTGCCGCCGATGCCTTTGGCGTAGGCCATGGCCAGGCCCCGTGCGTTACCGGATGCGTCTTGTTCGATCGCGAACAGGGCAGGAACGCCCTGACCGTTCTGATATTCCCAGCGCACGGTGTGGCCAGGGCCCTTCGGGGCGATCATCACCACGTCCACATCGGCAGGGGGTTTGATCAGCTCGAAGCGGATGTTGAAGCCGTGAGCGAAGCTGAGCACCTTGCCTGAAGTGAGGTGGGGTGCGATTTCCTTCTCGTAGACGTCCTTCTGGAACTCGTCAGGCAGCAAGACCATGATCCAGTCGGCCTTGGCAGAGGCATCGGCCACGCTCAAAACCTCAAGCCCATCGGCCTTGGCTTTCTCTGCTGATCGGCTGCCGTCATACAGGCCCACAACCACATCGACCCCTGAATCCTTCAAGTTCAGGGCGTGGGCATGACCCTGGGAGCCATAACCAATGATGGCCACGGTCTTGCCATTCAGCAGACCGAGATCGGCGTCGGAGTCGTAGAAAAGCTGGGCCATCCGGGGCGGGCTTGCGCAACAGTGCAGTGGACGAGCTTACGCAGCGGCCTGCCCCGTTCCGTTCAGGCTTCGTTGGGATGTGAAATCACCCGGTCGATAAGCCCGTACTCCTTGGCCTCCTCTGCACTGAGGAAGTAGTCCCTGTCGGTATCTTTTTCGATTTTTTCGAAACTCTGCCCACTCATGTCGGCCAAGGATTGGTTGAGCATCTCCTTCATGCGCAGGATCTCTCGTGCCTCGATTTCGATGTCACTGGCCTGGCGCCGGCTGGTGCCGCCGAGGGGCTGGTGAATCATGATCCTGCTGTGGGGCAAGGCAACACGTTTGCCTTTCGTTCCGGCTGCTAGGAGGAAGGCACCCATGGATGCGGCGAGGCCCACGCAGATGGTGACCACCTCGCTTTTGACGTACTGGATGGTGTCGTAGATCGCCAGACCAGCCGTGACAGAGCCACCGGGGGAGTTGATGTACAGGTAAATCGGCTTGCTGCTGTCTTCTGAGTCGAGGTAAAGCATCTGGGCCACCAGGCTGTTGGCGATGCCGTCATTGACTTCAGAGCCAAGGAAGAGGATCCGCTCCACCCCAAGACGGGTGTAGATGTCGACCCAGCGCTCCATCTGGCTGCCTGGGAGGCGGTAAGGAACGCTGGGAGTACCGATCGGCATGGTTCAGGACGTTGAAAAGTGAGAGCAAGTGGGGCGGATCAGACGCAGCTGGTCAGAGGCAGCTGGTCAGACGGAGGTATTGCCGGGCAGTTCTTTGCGGCTGCTGAGCACGCGGTCGATGAGTCCGTACTCGACGGCTTGTTGGGGTGTCAGGTAGCTCATCCGGTCGGAGTCCTTACTCAGCTCCTCCACGGATCTTCCGGTGTTGGTGGAAAGGATTTCAAGCATGGCCTGCTTGTTGTGCAGCACTTCCTTGGCCCGGATCTGGATGTCCGTGGCTTGGCCGCGGGCACCGCTGCGAGGCTGGTGCAGAACGATGGAGGAGTGGGGCAGAGCAGCCCGTTGGCCTTTTGTTCCTGCTGAAAGGATCACCGCTGCCGTACCCATGGCTTGACCGATGCAGATGGTGTGCACCGGGGGTTTGACGTAGCGGAGGGTGTCGCAGATGGCGAAGGCTTCGGTCTCAAAGCCAATCGCTTCTCCTGAGTACCAGCTGGTTCCCGTGGAGTTGATGTAGAAGTAAATCGGCTTATCTGGGTTGTCGAATTCCAGAAAGAGCAGCTGAGCAATGATCAGCTCAGTGACATCGATTCCCATCTGACGCTTGGCATCGTCGTCAGAGAACAAGGGCAAGCCCAAGTACACGATCCGCTCCTTGAGTAGGAGGGACGGAAGGTCGGGAGGTGGTGTGCGCATCACGGCGCTGTCGCCGTAGTACGGGGCCGAAGTTGTCATCTCCACCATCGCGGTGAGGCGAGCCTAGCCGGGGTCAGCGGGCTTGCGGTGGCTGGTTTTGGCCGGTTTTCCCTGACTTTTCGATTTGGTTGAAGTCTTGGTGTCGGTTGTTGCATCTTTGGAGTCCAGACGGGCGAACACCATCCGACCCGTTGGCGTTTGCAGGGCACCGGTCACCACCACAGGCTTGCGTTGGCCGATCAGCGATTTTGCATCGTTGACCACCACCATCGTTCCGTCGTCGAGATAGCCGACGCCCTGGCTCTCCTCCTTGCCCTCACGCACGATCTTGAGTTTGAGTTCATCGCCGGGTTGCACCTCAGGCCGCAACGCGATCACCAGCTCACTCAGATTCATCACCTTCAGTTCTTTCACCTGGGCGACCTGCGCCAGGTTGAAGTCCGCGGTTACCAGGGTTCCGCCCGTGTCAGAGGCCAGCTGCAGCAGACGGTCGTCCGTTCCCTTCCCGTCGTAACGGGTGCTGTTGATCACAAGCCGTCGCCCGTAGGTCTCCCGTAGATCTTTCAGCAACTTCAATCCACGCCGGCCTTTGGCCCGCTTCTCAACATTGGTGGAATCCGACAGTTGCTGCATTTCATCGATGACTGATTCAGCGACGATCACCTGTCCTTCCAGCAAGCCGCACGCAAGCATTCCGCGGATCCGACCATCGATGATCACGCTGGTATCGAGGATCTTGGCCGTGGCTGGGGTGAGCACCCCATCGGCCACCAGCAGGGCTTCCGTGCTGGCGGGATTGAACAGGCGCAGCAGCGTGCGGCCATGCACCTCAGCCAGGTTGCTTCCCAGAATCCCGAAAAAGACATTGCTCACCACTGCCAGCAGCGGTTTGAGCAGGGCAATTCCCCCGGAGAACGGAAGCAGTAGAACGGGCAACAGCAGCAGATTGGCGACCAGCAGCCCGAGGATCAGGCCGACAGCCCGGCTCACCAAAAGATCGGTGGGCATGGTGCGCACTTGCTGCATCAAGCGCACTCGGAGCCTTTGAAACACCAAGCCGGCAATGACTCCGATGCCGCCTCCCGACCCGCTGAGAATCAGCCGGAGCCGTTCGGCATCAGTGGTTTCGGTGACCAGTCCGTCTGGAAGCAGATGAACTCCCATCCATCCGGCGGCTGCACCGGAGACCACAAACAGAAGAAGGATGAGCGGATCCACCATGGGTTCAGGTCGTGGCAGCTCAATCCGGATGCCAGAAGCATGCCCTATCCCATCCCTCCCCGCAGCGCTTATCTCCACATTCCCTTCTGCCACCGGCGCTGTTACTACTGCGATTTCGCGGTTGTTCCCTTGGGGGATCAAGCCCGTGCCGACCAGGGGCCTGGCAGTCGCTCCATCCGCGAGTACCTAAGCCTTCTGCATCGCGAAATCGCTGCTGCACCAGTCGGTCCGCCCCTGTCCACGGTCTACATCGGTGGCGGGACGCCATCGCTCTTGTGTCCGGATCAGATCGCTGCACTGCTCGACGCCTTGGCGGAAAAGTTCGGGCTTCAGCCCGGTGCGGAAATCACCCTGGAAATGGATCCGGCCACCTTTAACTGCGCGCAGCTGTCTGCGGTTCTCTCCCTTGGGGTGAATCGCATCAGCTTGGGAGGGCAGAGCTTTGACGACTCGGTGCTCGAACAGCTGGGGCGGCGGCATCGGCAGCACGACCTTCAGGCGTCGATCGACTGGCTGGTGCAGGCCCGGCGCGACGGAGTCCTCCAGTCCTGGAGTCTCGACCTCATTCAGAACCTGCCGGGTCAGACCATGGCCGCGTGGGAGGAGCAGTTGGATCAGGCCATTGCCAGTCAGGCCCCCCATCTCTCGATCTACGACCTTTCGGTGGAACCGGGCACCGTGTTTGATCGCCAACGCACGCTTGGTGCGCTGAAACTTCCGGATGACGACCTCGCCGTTGCGCTAATGGACCTAACCACGCATCGGCTGGCTGCTGCAGGCCTCAGCCGTTACGAGATTTCCAACCATGCCCGGCCTGGCCATGCCTCACGTCACAACCGGGTGTATTGGAGCGGTGCCGGTTGGTGGGGATTTGGAATGGGAGCGACATCAGCGCCCTGGGGGGAGCGCTTGGCGCGACCACGCACACGGGCTGCCTACGCGGCATGGCTCGACAGCCGTCCTGAGGAAACCGTCGCCGAGGTTGGTCTTCCACTGGATGACCAATTGTTGGTGGGACTGCGGCGCCGGGAAGGGGTGACGCTGCATGGCTTTGATGCAGATGCACTGGTCCGTCGCTGGCAGCCGTTCGTTGAGCGTGGGTGGCTGCAGCAGCGGGCAGGGCGTTGGTGCCTCACCGACCCCGAAGGAATGGCTGTCAGCAATCAGGTGCTGATTGAGGTGATTCTGTGGTGGGAAGAGGTTTCGGAGAGGACTGCTAAGGCCACAAGTCAGTCATATCCATTGATCTGATCAACAAGCGGCTGCTGTTGCGACTCGTGTCAGCGACTCGTGTCAGCGACTTGGGCGAGACACGTCTGTATGGCTGCTTCACGCAGCATGCTCATAAAAAAAGAGGTAGGCCCCTCAGCCCACCCCCAAACGACGTATTGAAGGCACCACTGCCTTCGAACCAATCTTCGCTGACAGGCGACCCTTCGCTGGGTATCAAATGCACCAAATTAGGCATTAATTACTAGCCAAATCTCCTCAAGTTGACTGTGAAGATGAGCTGGGCGCCAGCACCACTGCAAGCGCTTGGGAGGCTGAATGTTCGCGGGTTCCCTCGCCCGCGTCTCCCCAAACGCTTAAATCAGCCGAATCAGGTCTCGATAAAAGTCTCCTATCACTGATAGGTAATCAGGTAGAGATCAACGAGAGTTGGTTCCACTAAAGAAAAATTTCGACGAGTGCACATCTTTTGCCTGGCGTTGCAGTGCATCATCTGGTCAGGCAGATCAAGAAGGATCACCCATCAACTCTGAAATATTGGGCATGGGATCCGCCTTCCCGTCAGCAATTGCGCGAGCGCGAAGGTAAAACCAGCTCTCCGTATCGCCCTTGGCTTCCATGCTCTCAGCGATGGAGATCCAATTGTTGATTTCAGCTTGATCCATGGGGAAGCAAATAAAAAATCTCCGGAACCCCTCAGAACCAGAGATAGTTCAACTGTCTGGTTGCAGCTCAGCTGTCAGACCCTTGGATCTTAAAAATCGAGAGCAGGCAACGGAGGTACGGATGACCGTTGCCACCGGCCCCATGAGTCGTGGCTGTTTGTATGGGCGTACCAAGGGGTTCGGTGTTCGTGGATCCCAGCAACCTCGTCGTCAAGCTTGCAGCCCTCTTCTTCCGCGTCCGTCGCCGGCACTTCTTGATCGTTGGCGGCGCTCATGTTGAGCAGGGGGACTGGTGGATGCCTCAACCGTCAATGGCGATCCAGGGGTTGAAATGAGTCTTCTGACGGATAGGCCGGCTTGCATGTCCTGCCTATCAAGGAACAAGTTGCCACAAGATCATGGACATGATGTTTTTCATTGGCATGAACATCGCTCTTCTCGGGTTGCTCGTCTATGGCCTGCTTACAGCCAGGCAGAAAATCAAGGCTGGCCGTAAAGAGATCATCTGAAGTATCAGCCCACAGACTGATCCTTCCTGGGCTGAAAACCCCTGACGTTCTTGCTGGCATCAATTAGTCCACAACGGCGTCAGCCCTGTATTTCACCATCGGTGCGGCACCACCACAGCCGGCTAGAGGTACTGAAGCTGAACGAATGTCTCGTTTGTAGCTCACTTGCAACCGGATCGATTCTTTTAATCACTTAGCCACTCATCTCCAGGCTTCGCATCAGTCGAAGCCGTTGAGTCGAAGCCGTTGTGGCGCAGTGCTTTTAGGCTCTGATTGGAATTATTGATTGTCATGGGTGTTTCCTGTGATGGGTGGAGTTTGGTTCCGGGTCTGGTTGACCCACCCCTTCAACGCCTCAATGAACAGTTGGCGCCCATCCACAAGGGCCGGACTGAACGGAGGTTGTTTTGTTGTTAGGCCCAGCAGGTCTGCCGTGACGCGCACCTGGCCATCGCAGCTCTCACCGGCTCCGATGCCGATCACGGGAATGCTCAGGGCTTGTTGCACCTTGCTCGCCAGCTCCGACGGGACATGTTCCAGCACCAGAGAGAAGCAGCCCTTCTGTTCCAGAGTTCGCGCCTGATCCAGCAGGCGCTCTTGGCTGATGGCATCCGTGGCCTGACGGCGATAGCCCAGACGATGCACGGCCTGTGGGGTGAGGCCAAGGTGCCCCATCACGGGAATGCCCATCCGCACCAGTCGGTCGATCACGGTCACGACCTCAGGCTCCGCCCCCTCCAGCTTCACTGCGGCAGCACTGGACTCCTTCAGGAGTCGGCCTGCAGCCGCCACGGCACGGTCTTCGCCGCACTGGTAGCTGAGAAAGGGGAGGTCGCAGACCAGCAGGGGTTGATCGGCCGGCATGGCTGTCAATCCCCGCGCCACCGCCTGCGTGTGATGGAGCATCTGATCCAGGCTCACAGGGAGTGTTGTGGCATGGCCTAGCGCCACCATGGCCAGTGAATCGCCAATCAGCACCACATCGGCACCGGCTGCTTCTGCGAGAGACGCAGAGAGGCTGTCCCATGCAGTGAGCACGGCGATGGGGTGGCCCTTCTGCTTGAAGCGGGTCAGATCAGAAGGACGCATGCAGCTTCAGAACCCCTTGGGGGCTCATTGCTAGCATTCTGCCGACTCGGACCCATGCGGCTCCGACGCCCAAATCTGGTCAGAACCGGAAGGGAGCAGCCACACGGGATGCTCAGGGCAGGCGTGGATTCCGGGTCACCACTTTCAGACAGCTTGATTGAGAGTCAGATTCCTCAGGACTTTCAATCGGAGTTGTTGTTCTGCTGCTGACGGCGACGCAGGAATTCAGGGATTCTGGCGCCGTTCTCTTCGGGTTCAGCTCGGGTCGCAATGCCAGGCATGGAGCGGCTGCGCTCGCTGCGGTAGGGCTGCTTGTTCTCGAAGCCTGTGGCAATCACCGTGACGTGAATCTCTCCTTCGAGCGCTTCATCCACCACGGCGCCCACGATGATGTTCGCCTCCGGATCAACGACGTCGTAGATGACCTCTGAAGCGGTGGTCATGTCCTCCAGGGTCATGTCCTTGCCGCCGCTGATGTTGATCACACAGCCTTTGGCCCCATCGATGCGTTCCGTTTCCAGTAATGGACTTGCGATCGCGGCTTGGGCTGCCTCCACGGCTCTGGACCGGCCAGAACCGATACCGATGCCCAGCAGTGCTGTACCCGCTTCGGTCATCACCGAACGAACGTCCGCGAAGTCAACGTTCACCAGGCCGGGACACGTGATGATGTCACTGATGCCTTTGACGCCCATGCGCAGGACATCATCTGCACTGCGGAATGCTTCTTGAAGGGGGGCTCCGCCAATGGCATCCCGCAGGCGGTCATTGGGGATCACGATCAGGGTGTCTACGTGCTCTGCCAATCGAGTGATGCCTTCGTCGGCCTGTCGCATGCGACGGCGGCCCTCGAAACTGAAAGGCTTGGTCACGATGCCCACGGTGAGAGCCCCGACTTCCCGGGCCACCTCAGCCACCACAGGTGCGGCTCCAGTGCCGGTCCCACCGCCCATGCCTGCGGCGATGAACACCAGATCTGCTCCCTGCAGTGCGTCGTGCAGATCAGTGCGGGATTCTTCGGCTGCCTTCTGACCGATGGTGGGGTTGCCCCCGGCGCCGAGTCCTCGAGTCAGAGTTTGCCCGAGCTGTAGGCGTTGCTGGGCCTGGGATTGGATCAGAGCCTGGGCATCCGTGTTCAGAACGCGATAGCCAACACCCTCAAGATCGCTAAGGATCATGCGGTTGACAGCATTGCTGCCGCCCCCACCAACGCCGATGACCTCGATGCGGGCGGATTGGCTGGGCTGGATTCCAGCTGCCGTGTAGGACCCTGAGCCGCTCACCATCTCCATCGTCGAGGCTGAACCAGTTGCTTGCGTTGCATTATGTCCCTGAAGCCCTGTCCTGGCTTCAACAAATCACAAACCAGGCGCTGAGGTTGTGGTCTCCAGATTTTCAAAGCTCTGGTCTCAGGGTTGCGACTTGGCGTTCTGGGGGACGGGTGGATTCGCTAGCTGCAGTTCCGGACGGTCGGGATCGCTGAGATCAAGACTGCTTTTCCGGGCTTGGCGTAGATGCTCAGGCAACGTGTTGTTGAGGTGGATGATCGTCTCGATCTGGGTGTTGAGCAGAGCTGGTTCGCCTCCGAGATCAATCCTGCCCAGGCTCGTTGTGACAAGGCTGATGTCTCCGTCGGGGTGCACCACGATGGTTTTCAGCGTCCCTTCGAAGCGATCCCGTTGTTGCAGCAGCTCAGCGACATAGCCGCGTTGCTGTTCGTTCCAACCGCGCACCAAGATTTTTGTGAGCGGCTGCGGTGATGCGTCAGTCAGGCTCATCCACTGCCCTTTGACATCTAACAAGCCTCGTTCCCGCCCAGCGGGACCCTGACGCACAGCCTGGGCGACTGGGATCTGTGGCTTCAGATTGACGATGAGGCGAGCGGGAAGCATCTTTCGCTCCACCTGAGCGCTGCGCACCGGCAGGGAACGAATCAGCTCTTGTTCAAGCGTCCTGGGACTGACCTCCAGTAGGGGTTGGGGAAAGCGCAGATTGGCCGCCTCGACGACTTGGTCCGTCTCAAGGGCAGCGCCACCCTTCAGGATCACCGCCTCAGGGCCAGACAGGGTCCAGCCATGGCGCAGCAGGACCCACGTGAACCCGCCACTCAGAAAAAGCATGGCTAGGAGGCGCCAAAGCTGGACCAACAGAGTCTGGCGACGTTGCCGGCGCAATTCCCTGCGACGGGCCATCTGGGCTGAGATGGGCCGTTCAGATGCTTTGTGTTTGCTGATGACCCGGCTCAAAGGTCGCACCGGGCCCGGGCCATTAATTGCTCACCCCAGCTGCGAGCGCGGTCGGCGTCGGAGAAGGGAACATCCATCTGCAGGTCCTTCCCGATGAGCCGCAGCCGACAGCGCCCCTGGGATTCATCCGTCAGGGGGGCATCACCGGAGGCAAGTGACATCAGTTCCACAAGCTCGAGCCTGCAGACATCAAACGAGCCCTGATCCTGAAACTTGCCAGCCTCAAAGCTGCTCCAGTGCAGTTCCCCGTCTTTCAGTCGGGCACCACCGCATCCGTCGAGCTTGGCCAGTTCCGAGCCTTCGGCCCAGGCACGAAACAGGTTTTGGCGCCGCCGTTCCAGCCATCCAAGCGAGGCCAGCAGCACAAAGGCCAGCAGTAGAGGAAACCAGAGCAGTCCGTGGCTCATGGGTCAGGAGAAGGACGCTGCGTTCATTCTCCTGCTGTTTGGATCAGTTGGTGAACCAACTGGTCGAGTGTTACGCCACTGGCCGCCCAGAGCATGGGGAACATGCTTTGTGCCGTGAAGCCGGGCAGGGTGTTGATTTCGTTGATCCAGAGCTGATCGGTGCTGTCGTCGTAGAAGAAATCCACCCGACCCATCCCGTTGACGCCAACGGCAGCGCAAGCCTGCAAGGACTGAGCACGGATGCGGTCACTCACTTGATCGGGCAGGGGAGCTGGGATCAACGTGGTGCTGCGCCCAGCGGTGTATTTCGTTTCGTAGTCGTACCAGTCCGCATCAAAACGAACCTCGCCGACCACCGACGCCTCGAGCGTGCGCCCCCCCAGCACGGCGCATTCCACTTCCCTGGCGTTGACGCCCTGCTCCACCACCAGCCTTGGGTCGAGCGCTGCTGCCTGGTTGAGGCCAGCCTCTAGCTCCTGGCGCGAACGGACCTTGCTGATGCCCACAGAGGAACCAAGATTGGCGGGCTTCACGAAGCAGGGGTAATTCAGTTCTGTTTCAATCCGATCCAGGAGAGCGGATCGGCTGTTGGGCTCCTCGAGTTCGGAAGCCAGCAGCGACACGTAGGGCACTTGAGACAGCCCGGCGCTGGCGAAAGCAGACTTCATCGCTTGTTTGTCCATGCTCACTGCTGAGCCAAGAACTCCGGCACCCACGAAGGGTTTGCCGGTCAGCTGGAACAACCCCTGAATGGTGCCGTCCTCTCCATTGGGACCATGCAGGACCGGATACCAGATGTCGACCGCATCGCAACCCTCCGGGAATCCTTGGAATCCTGAGGGAGGCAGCGGCGGTGTGAGCTCCGGAGCGATTTCGGAGGCCAGGGTCGTCTCGGCGAGATCCGTTCCCCACCAGCGCCCATCACGGTCGATATAAATCGCCTGGACGACGTAGCGATCTGTGTTGCGTTCGCTGCGCAGGCCGCGAACGACGGTCGCCGCAGATCGGATTGACACGTCGTGTTCTCCAGAGCGGCCTCCAAAGACGAGCCCGACCGTGATGGGACTGGACGGCATGGCTGCTGCGACCCCTGAGCAGTGGGAGCGCCAAAGGTATCAGCGTTGAGCTCAGCGGGGCAGGGGGCTACCGCTGAGTGAAAAGGAGCGAACGGCATCAATGCGTACTTGCACGAGATCGCCGGCTCCATAGACGTGACCATCCGGTCCGGTGGCACTGAAGAAGGTCAGGCGATTGGTCCGGGTTCGCCCCATGAGTTGCGACGGGTCCTTGGGGTTGATGCCTTCCGCAAGCACCTCCTCGGTGCGTCCGGCGTAGCGCGCATTGCGTTCGCGGGCACAGTTTTCCACCAAGGCATTGATTTCGCGCAGGCGTTCCACCTTCACCTCTTCCGGGAGCTGGTTGTCCCAGTCGGCGGCAGGGGTGTTGGGCCGTGGGGAATAGGCCGCAGTGTTCACCTGGTCGAACCCGATCTCCTTGATGAGATCCATGGTGCGGCGGAACTGAGCATCGGTTTCGCCGGGGAAGGCGACGATCACATCAGCGCTGAGGGAGGCATCGGGCATGCGCTCACGGATGCGGTCAATGATGCGCCGGTAGCGCTCCACGGTGTAACCCCTGGCCATGGCCTGCAGAACGTCGTTGTCGCCGCTCTGGAAGGGAATGTGGAAGTGTTCGCAGAGCTTGGGCAGGTCGGCACAGGCATCGATCAGTCGCTCGGTGAAGTAGCGCGGATGGCTGGTGGCAAAACGGATCCGTTCAAGGCCCACCACGTCGTGGACGTGGTGGAGCAGATCGGTGAGGGTGTGCTGGCGGCGACCTTCCGGGGTGATGCCCGGCAGATCCCGGCCGTAGGCATCGATGTTTTGCCCCAGCAGGGTGATCTCCTTGTAGCCCTGGGCAGCGAGCCCCTCCATCTCCAGCTTGATCGCCTGGGGCAGTCGCGATTGTTCTTTGCCTCGTACCGAAGGCACCACGCAGTAGGTGCAGCGTTCGTTGCAGCCGTAGATCACGTTCACCCAGCCGCAGATGGTGCTGTCCCGTCGTGCGGTGGTGATGTCTTCAAGGATGTGATGGTCCTCGGTGGCGACCACCTGCTGGCCGCTGTCCACCTGAAGCAGCAGGGTCTCGAGTCGATTCGCGTGCTGCGGACCCATCACCAGATCCAGCTCCGGTACCCGCCTGAGCAGTGATTCGCCCTCTTGCTGGGCGACACAGCCCGCCACCACCAGGGTGAGATTGGGATTGCTGCGCTTCCTCTGGGCTTGTCTTCCGAGGTAGCTGTAAACCTTCTGCTCGGCGTTATCGCGGATCGTGCAGGTGTTGTAGAGCACCAGATCGGCATCGAGTTCGGCCGGTGCCTCCCGATAGCCCATCGATTCCAGAATTCCGGCCATCCGTTCGGAATCCGCCTTGTTCATCTGGCAGCCGAAGGTGGTGATCCAGTAGCTGCCCCGCTGAGAATGGGCGGTGGCGTCAGTGGTGAGGGGGGCGGAGGCGACCAAGACTCTGGCTCAAGCCTTCTCAGTGTGAGCCACAGCGGTGTTGTGTCAGTTTGGGGATTGGTGCTCGGGTGTTGATGGGCTGGGCCCTCAGGCGGTTTTCGCTCACCAAGGCTGTGCCCCTCACGATCAGCCGGGGTACCACAGCATCTGTGGTGCGCTTGGAGCTCAAGCTTGACCGGGATGGTCTGATCGGTCGCGGCGAGACGGGTGGATTCGAGACCGGTCATCGTGCCTTTGCGCTCGAGGCAGTGGAAGAGGAGCTGCTTGCGTTGCTGCCGCAATTGGATGCTTTGGATCCCGACCGTCCGCAACGGTTTGAGCCTCTGTTGACGCCCTTGAGTCCGCCGGCCCGTTGTGCCATAGACCTGGCCCTGTGGGACTGGCATGGGCAACGGCTTGGCCACCCGTTGTGGCGCCTCTGGGGTCTCGATGGAGCGACCGGGGTCGCCACCAGCGTCACCCTCGGACTGGCTTCTGTTGCTTCAGTGCTGAATCGTCTGGACCGCTGGTGGACCCAGCTGCCGGCGACGCGGGTGAAGCTCAAGTTGGGCAGTCCCGATGGGTTGGACCACGACCGGAGCCTGCTCGAGGCGGTGGCCCAGGCCATCACGGAGCGGTCCCAGCGGCAGGGGCTGGCGATGGAACTGCAGGTGGATGCCAACGGCGGCTGGACCGTGGATCAGGCCAAGCGGATGCTGGAGCCCCTGACAACACACCAGGTGGTCCTGCTGGAGCAACCCCTGGCTCCCGATCTGGATCAGGCGTGCGATACGGCGGGCTTCGCGGCACTGCATCCGCACTGCCCGATGCCTCTTGTGGCGGATGAAAGCTGCTGGGATCTGGAGGATCTGCTGCGCCTGGCACCGGTGGTGGACGGCGTGAATCTCAAGCTTCTGAAGACCGGGGGGCTTAGTCAGGCCCTGCTGATGGCCCAGGTGGCGCAGCGGAAGGGTTTGGACCTGATGGTGGGCTGTTATTCCGACAGCTCACTGCTGAACGGTGCTGCGGCCCAGTTGCTGCCCCTGATTCGTTGGCCCGATCTCGACAGCCATCTCAACTTGGTTGACGATCCATTCGCTGGTCTGGATCTGCAGGACGATCGCTTGCACCCTTCATCGACGTCTGGATTGGGGATTCGCCCCGCGGCAGTCAGGCCTTGAGCTGCACTGCTATCGGTGTGCGTGAAAGCACAGCAGCTTTATGAGCGGGATTCAGGCGCCGCCAGGATTTCGAAAGATGCGCTTGGTGCTGCTCCAGCACGGCGGTTTGGCCAGTCTCACTGGCAAGACCGGGCTGGCCATGCTGCGCCACCGTGCCGGCCCGATCGTCGCGGTGATTGATCCAGACCATGCCGGCGAGCCCCTACAGCAGGTCACCGGCATCGAGCGAGACGTGCCGGTGGTGGCGGATTTGGCCGCGGCGCTTCCGTATCACCCGGAGGCAGCTGTGGTTGGTTTGGCTCCCTCTGGTGGGCGGCTGCCGGATTCTGTTCGCCACGATGCCCTGTCGGCGTTGCGCGCAGGACTCCACCTCGCCAGTGGACTCCATACCTATCTGGCCGATGATCCGGCATTGGCAGAAGCCTGCTGGACCAACCGCTGGATCTGGGATCTCCGACGGGAGCCGGAGGCTCTCGGCATCGGCCAAGCACGGGCTGCAGCGCTTCCCTGTCGACGCCTTTTGGCGGTTGGAACCGACATGGCGGTGGGCAAGATGAGCGCATGCCTGGCTCTGCTGGAAGCGGCCCAGCGATCAGGGATTCCCGCGCGATTTGTTGGGACGGGGCAGGCGGGAATTCTGATCAGTGGCGAAGGGGTTGCCCTTGATGCTGTTCGGGTGGATTACGCAGCGGGTGCCGTGGAGGCGGCGGTGCTTCGGGCGGCGGATGCTCTGCCCGAGCAGGGTCTCGTGCTTGTGGAGGGGCAGGGCTCGCTGTGTCACCCCGCTTCAACAGCCACCTTGCCCCTGTTGCGCGGAACCCAGCCGACCGCCCTCTTGCTGGTGCATCGGGCCGGCCAGCAGAGCATCGATCGGTTGCCTCAGATCCCTCTCCCCGACCTTGCATCGTTGGTGGCCACCACGGAAGCCTTAGCCAGTTGGGCACGGCCTGATGGCGCAGGCGCTTCAGCCAAGGTGGCTGCCGTTGCCCTCAACACGGCACGCCTTGATGAGCGTCAGGCAACGGCCGAGATTGATCGGGTGAGTCAAGTTCTGGGTTTGCCCTGCACCGACCCAATTCGCTGGAGTGCTGAACCTCTGCTGAGAGCCTTGGTTGATATTTGAAAAAGGGCGAGCGAGGGGATTCGAACCCCCGAATAGCGGCGCCACAAGCCGCTGCCTTAACCACTTGGCGACGCCCGCCGCGTCCGTGAGAATCTACCAACACGAGCCGCAGCCTGCCTGGTGTCCCCTTCATCGCGTCCGCAACGTGTGCCTGCACTGGCGCTGTTGACGGGGGGTGTCGCCATGGCTGGTGTGCTGTCGCTGGTGTTCTCCAATCCGTCCATCGACGATTACGAGGCCCATGCCGGGGCCCAGTTGGTCAAGTTGGGCACCCAGGAACTGTGCGAGGCACCGACCCTGCCCATGGTGCTGCGTCTTTGGATTCGCAATTGCCCTGAGTTGATTGCCTCTCAGCGGGATGCTCTGGCGGTGCTGGCCGGTCAGTTCACCACCCGTCGCAACCTAGGGGTGGCCAGCTTGTATTCCACCCGCATGGAAGGGAAGGAGTTGTTGCCGGGGCTGCGTCTGCCCGGCTTCGATGTGCTGAGCCTTGGTGTGGCAGGTCGTTTTGTGATCCTCAGAACCGACGCCATCAACGGTGCAGAGGAGTGACGGATGCCCAGTCGCTCCAGTCACAGTCTGAGAGTGGTGTCCTTGAGGCTTGGGTTCCCCTGGGGCTGGTTGATTTCGACCCTGCGACACCCCTGCCAGCAATCCAGAAACAGGGGCTGACGCCTGTGCGGCTCGCCTGGCATCAGGGACGTCTGCTTGAGCCCAGGCCCCTGACGGCTGATCAGTCGCCACCATCGCGGATGGTGCTGCCGCGATTGGTGGACTGCCACGTTCATCTGGACAAGGCCTACACCTGGCAGGAGCACCCCAACCTCAGCGGCAGCTATGGAGGTGCCCTGGACGCCAACCTGCAGGAGCACAACACCCGAACCGTGGCATCCGTTCTCCAGCGCGGGGAGCGTGCGTTGGAGAGGGCATTCGGCCATGGGCTGCGTGCCATGCGTAGTCATGTCGACAGTGGTGGTCCCGGTGCCGAGCCCAGCTGGGAGGCACTGCTCACCCTTCAGCAGCGCTGGCGCAGCCGCATCGATCTTCAGCTGGTGGCGCTTGTTCCCCTGGAGTTCTGGTGTTCAGCTGAAGCGGAGGATTTGGCACGTCGCGTCGCCGCCAGTGGTGGCTGCCTCGGTGGTGTTCTCACCCCTCCCTGTGGATCGGCTGCGGTGACCCATCAGCTGGAGGAGTTGTTGCGCCTTGCCGATCGCCACAGCTGCGGCGTTGATTTGCACATTGATGAGGCCGACCATGGCCCGGCCGAGGGCATGGTTCAGCTGCTGAAGGCTCTGCGGCGCGTGCCCGTCCAGGTTCCTGTCACCTGCAGCCATGCCAGCAGTCTTTCTCTGCTGCCGCCTCCACGCTTGGCAAGGTTGGGAGAGCGCATGGCGGCAGCACAGCTCCGCGTGATCGCACTACCCCTCACCAATGCCTGGTTGCTAGCGCGATCGGACGACGCCACCCCGCTTCAGCGTCCGCAAGCCCCGATCCGTCAGTTGCAACGCTGTGGCGTCACGGTGGCGGTAGCGGGTGACAACGTGGCCGACCCCTGGTTCCCCGGAGGCGATTTCGATCCATTGGCCCTGCTGGCCGCGTCGATGCCGTTGACCCAGTTGTTGCCGTGGCAGCGCCTGGGCCTGGCCCCCTTCACGACGGCACCGCCGGCCATTCTTCAACTGGAATGGGATGGGGTGCTGCGGGCTGGTGCTCCTGCGGATCTGATCTGCATGGAGGGCCAGGGATGGTCGGATCTGATGCGATGTCCCCCGCAGCGCCAGGTTCTCGTAAACGGCCACTGGGTGTCGTCTCCGGGCGCTAGACCCTGACCAGAGTTCAGCACCGTCATGGGTCGCGCCGAAGCCTTAATCGCCCTGCGGCAAGCCCTGAGCGCTGTTCCTGATCTTGAGCTGTTGGCTGAACCAGCAGACCTTCAGCGTTTTTCCCGGGATGCCTTCGAGTACTCCCCGGTTTTGACACCACGACTGGAACCATGTCGTGCTGACTTGGTGGCCCGGCCTCGCACTGTGGAGGCCGTTGAACGGCTTGCCTCAGCCTGCGCCGAGCATCAGGTTCCCCTGACCCTGCGCGGGTCCGGTACGGGGAATTACGGCCAATGTGTGCCCCTGCAAGGAGGCGTGGTGATGCTCACCACATCCCTGCGTCAGATCCGATCAATTGATGCGGCGACGGGGGTGGTCACCGTGGAACCGGGGTGTGTGATGCGCGATCTGGATCAGGAGCTGCGCAGGTATGGGCGCCAGCTGCGCTTGATGCCGAGCACCTGGCGCAGCGCCACCATCGGTGGCTTCGTTGCTGGGGGCTCCGGTGGCATCGGTTCGTTGCGCTGGGGCTTTTTGCGCGATCCAGGCCATTTGCTCGGGATGGAGGTCGTACCGCTCCGTCCCGATGCCCAACGCCATCAGATCGGCGAGCTGGATGCCGAAGCGTTGAACCATGCCTACGGCACGAACGGCATCATTACGGCCCTCAGATTGGCCACCGCTCCAGTGGTCAACTGGCAACAGGTGAGTGTGGACTGCGAGCGTTGGGAGCAGGCGATTGAGTTGATGCACAGGGTCGCGGCATCCGCCTTGGATCTTCATCTAGGAACCCTGCTTGAACAGCCGCTGCTGTCGCGGATGCCCAGTTGGGGAGGTCCTGCCGTATCTGCCCACAGGTTGCTGTTGCTCGTCGCGCCGGATGGGCTCACCAGCCTGCAACGAATGGTGCAGTCAGCCGGGGCCACCCTGCGGGATCTCGGGCCTGAAGATCTCTCAGGGGGCAATGGATTGCGTGAGCTGAGCTGGAATCACACCACCCTGCATGTGCGGGCCTCAGAGCCGGGATGGACCTACCTGCAGATGCTGTTGCCGCAGCCGGAGGCTCCAGCAATTGCAGCGTTGAGGCAGCGGTGGGGAGACGACCTGATCTGGCATCTCGAGCTTGTGCGCCAGCAGGGCTGTCCACGCTTGGCCGCCCTGCCGCTGGTGCGGTGGCGGGGGGCTGAGCAGCTGGACCGATTGATGGACGACTGCAGGGCAGTGGGTGCCGTGCTGTTCAACCCCCATGTGATCACGGTGGAGGATGGCGGCCTTGGCGTCATCGACGCTGATCAGGTGGCGGCCAAGCACCGCTTTGATCCCGCTGGTCTGCTCAATCCAGGCAAGCTGCGGGGCTGGGAGGAGCGCCTCTGACGATCAGCATCCGAGGCTGTCGAAGGTGGCGACTCCGGTGCTGGGGTTGATGCCCTCCGCCTCCCGACAAAGCCGGCGTTGATCATCACGATCGAGCAGGGCGTCGGTGAAATCAGCCCCCTCGATCTGGGCATTACTGAAGCTGCTGCCTGACGCGATGATCCCCGTGAGCACGGCGTTGCGTAGATCGGTGTCCACGAAGTCGGCGCGATCCATCAATGCATCGGAGAGATCAGCATCGCGGAAATCAGCTTCGGCAAAGGCCCCCTGGGTGAGGATCGCCCCATGGAGGTTGGCGCCTTGGAAATTCGCGCCGCGGCCAACGGCTCCTGCAAAGGATGTGTTGGCCAGGTTCTGTCCCTGGAAATCTCCGTTGCTTTGGTTGGTGAGCGTGTAATCCACCTTTTCCTCGAACAAGGCCCTGTCCTGCAACCCCACCCCGGCGGAGGTGTCCAGGGCTTGGGCCGGAGTTCCCATCAACAGGAGGGGCATGAGAAGGCTCAGCAGCCAGGAAATTCGCAGCACAGTCCACGCGCAA